>NZ_JBFRDW010000220.1:0-8613 GCF_052113985.1 Pseudoduganella sp. RAF53_2
GTGCAACTGAAGAAGGGCGGGGCCAATTATCAGGGCCTGTGCCCCTTCCACAACGAAAAATCTCCCAGCTTTACGGTGAGCCCGACCAAGCAGTTCTATCACTGCTTCGGCTGCGGYGCSCACGGSACGGCSATCGGCTTCCTGATCGAATATTCCGGCATGGGCTTTGTCGATGCCGTGAAGGACCTGGCCCAGAATGTGGGCATGGTGGTCCCCGAGCAGGACGACAAGATCCCTCCGGCCCAGCGCGCCGCCCAGCAACAGCAGTCGATGGCTTTGTCCGAGGCCATGACCAAGGCCTGCGATTTCTACCGCGCCGAGCTGCGCAAGGCGCCCAACGCCATCCATTATCTGAAGGGCCGCGGCCTGACGGGGGAAGTGGCGGCCAAATTCGGCCTCGGCTATGCGCCGAATGGCTGGGATGGCTTGAAAGCCGTGTTTCCCGACTATGACTCCGCCACCCTGGTGGAAGCGGGTCTGATCATCCAGCAAGTGGATGAGGATGGCCGCAAAACCAAGCGCTATGACCGCTTCCGCGAGCGAGTGATGTTCCCGATCCGCAATACCAAGGGGCAGGTGATCGCCTTTGGTGGTCGCATCATGGAGCATGGTGAGCCAAAATACCTGAACTCCCCTGAAACGCCGCTATTTTCGAAGGGTTCGGAGCTGTACGGCCTGTTCGAAGCGCGCCAGGCGATCCGCGATGCGGGTTATGTGCTGGTGACCGAAGGCTATATGGACGTGGTGGCGCTGGCCCAGATGGGCTTCCCGCAAGCCGTGGCGACGCTCGGTACGGCCTGTACCACCACGCACGTGCAGAAACTGTTGCGCCAAACAGACAACGTGATCTTCAGTTTTGACGGCGACAAGGCCGGCCGCCGCGCTGCCCGGCGCGCGCTGGAAGCCTGTCTGCCCCATGTGTCGGACGACAAGACCATCAAATTCCTGTTCCTGCCGGCCGAGCACGACCCGGACAGCTATATCCGCGAATACGGTGCGCCGGCGTTCGAACAGCAGGTGCAGGAAGCGATGCCGCTGTCCCAGTTCCTGCTGCGCGAGGCGCAGGGCGAACACGACCTGAGCTCGCCGGAAGGCCGCGCCCGCGTGCAGTTTGACGCCAAACCCATGCTCCAGGCCATGCCGCCTACCTCGCTGCGTCTTCAGATCGTGCGCGGCCTGGCCACCATGACCCAGAGCACGCCGGGCGAGGTGGAAGGTCTGTTCGAGCTGGCCAAGCCGGTCGCGACGGCCAAGATCGCGCCGCCCAAGAGCCGCCGCGAGCAACCGGTAGGACTGGAATTGAAGCTGATCCGCGTCCTGATCTGCCACCCCTCACTGGCACTGATATTGGACGGCGACGCCCTCACCGCATTCAACCAGTTTGGCGCCGAGGCGGCCGAGCGGCTGGTACAGTTGGTTCAGCTGGCGCAATCGCTGGGTGAGCAGGGCACATTTGCCGTCCTGGCCCAGCAACTGAAGGAGTTGGGGCCGGATTACGACGGCATCATCGGCGAGATTGCGGCCGCCCATGAGCCTGAGCTGGAAGGCGAGCGCATCTGGCTATCGGCCACTGTGCGCCAATTGAAAGGTGATGCGTTAAAGAAGGAATTGGATCAGCTGTTTTCGACGGGTTTGTCTTCTGAGCAAATTGGTGTACGCTACCGCGAAATTACTGCCAAGCAAGATCAACTGCGGCGTGAAGCGGAGGCGGAATTAGCTGGGCGCTGACTCTTCGATTGCCCGCGCGCAAGGAACCCTGCCCGTCTGGTAATTGGAAAGTGCCGTGCTATAATAAAATGCTAAATATTGCAATATTTAGCGGTGCGATTTTTTTGTTTGTTTTCAGTAGGTTAGGCCCCATATGGGGCAGTAGTAGAGTTGCAGTGCCGGACCTGGTTGTCGGCAGGTTCGTGAACCTATCTAAACCGTTAAGCAAGTCGTTGTGAAATCGAAAGCGCCTGTGCCAACTAAGAAACCTGAAATCAAAGCGGCTGAAAAGCCCCGCAAAGTGACCGCCAAAGCCGCCAAAACGGCCGATAAACCGGAAACCCGCGTCAGCAAGGCGCCACCGGCGGTTAGTCAGACAACGGATGCGGCGGCATTGGCCGCGATCGACACCTCCGGCTACGTTTTGCCGACCGTGAAGGTGCCGGGGCGCCGTGGCCGCAAGCCAAAAGAATTTCAGCCGGAGAACGATGAAGTGGCGGCACTGAATGCCGTCGAGCGCGCTGAGCTCAAAGCCGTGGACAAGGCGAAAGCCAAGGACCGCAAGGCCAAGGAAAAAGCGCTGCTGAAAGACGCCTTCTCGTCCGACACCGAGGCTACCGAGGAAGAGCTCGAGCGCCGCCGGCAAAAACTGAAGACCCTGATCAAGTTCGGTAAGGAGCGTGGCTTCCTGACGTACGCCGAGATCAACGACCATCTGCCTGAGAACATCGTCGATCCGGAAGCGATCGAGGGCATTATCGGCACGTTCAACGATATGGGCATCGCCGTGTACGAACACGCGCCGGATGCCGAGACGCTGCTGCTGTCCGATAATGTCGCCACCGTGACCAGCGACGATGAAGCGGAAGCGGCCGCTGAAGCCGCGCTGTCCACCGTTGATTCCGATTTCGGCCGTACCACCGACCCTGTGCGTATGTATATGCGCGAGATGGGCTCGGTCGAACTGCTGACCCGCGAAGGCGAGATCGAAATCGCCAAGCGTATCGAAGACGGCCTGAAGGACATGATCCAGGCCATCTCCGCCTGCCCGGTGACGAYTGCCGAGATCATTGCCACCTCCGACCGCATCCGCATGGACGAGATCAAGATCGACGAAATCGTCGACGGTCTGGTCGATGAGGAAGAGGACGGCACCCAGCAGGTCGCCGCCTCCGACGAGGAAGAGGAAGAGGACGACGAGGAAGAGGACGAAGAAGAGGAAGAGGAAGAGGGCGCCAGCCCAAGTGCCGCCGCCGGCTATTCCGCCGAGCAGCTGGAAGCGCTGAAGAACGCCTCCCTCGAAAAGTTCGACAATATTGCCAACCAGTTCGACCGCATGCGCAAGGCGTTCGAGAAGGATGGCTATAACTCCAAGGCTTACGTCAAGGCGCAGGAATCCATTTCCGGCGAACTGCTGGGCATCCGCTTCACCGCCAAAGTGGTGGAGAAGCTGTGCGACACCCTGCGTGGCCAGGTCGATGAAGTGCGTCACATCGAGAAGCAGATTCTGGATGTGGCCGTGAACAAGTGCGGCATGCCGCGCGCCCACTTCATCAAGGTCTTCCCGGGCAACGAAACCAATCTGGAATGGGTGGACGGTGAAGTCGCCGCAGGTCACGCTTACAGCGCGATCCTGGGCCGCAACATCCCGACCATCAAGGAACTGCAGCAGCGCCTGATCGACCTGCAAGCGCGCGTCGTGCTGCCGCTGCCGGACCTGCGCAACATCAACCGCCAGATGGCGGCCGGTGAAATGAAAGCGCGCAAGGCCAAGCGCGAAATGACCGAGGCCAACCTGCGTCTGGTGATCTCGATCGCGAAGAAGTACACCAACCGCGGCCTGCAATTCCTCGACCTGATCCAGGAAGGCAATATCGGTTTGATGAAGGCGGTGGATAAGTTCGAATACCGCCGCGGCTACAAGTTCTCGACCTATGCAACGTGGTGGATTCGCCAGGCGATCACCCGTTCCATCGCCGACCAGGCGCGCACCATCCGTATTCCGGTGCACATGATCGAGACCATCAACAAGATGAACCGCATCTCGCGCCAGATCCTGCAGGAAACCGGTGCCGAGCCTGATCCGGCAACTCTGGCGATCAAGATGGAAATGCCAGAGGATAAGATCCGCAAGATCATGAAGATCGCGAAGGAGCCGATCTCGATGGAAACGCCGATCGGCGACGACGACGATTCTCATCTGGGCGACTTCATCGAGGACAACAACACACTGGCGCCGTCCGACGCGGCCCTGCATGCCTCGATGCGCGGTGTGGTCAAGGAYGTGCTGGAYTCGCTSACGCCRCGCGAAGCCAAGGTGCTGCGCATGCGYTTCGGYATCGARATGWSCACCGAYCAYACGCTGGAAGAGGTCGGCAAACAGTTCGACGTCACCCGCGAGCGTATCCGCCAGATCGAAGCCAAGGCCCTGCGCAAGCTGCGCCATCCTTCCCGCTCCGACAAGCTGAAGAGCTTCCTCGAAGGTAACTAAAACTTGACGGATAGGGCCCCCGGCCCTATCCTGCCGGGTTCTCAGGGCCTCTAGCTCACGCTTGGTTAGAGCAGCGGACTCATAATCCGTTGGTACCCGGTTCGACTCCGGGGAGGCCTACCAATTCGCTCAATGCCGTAAAAAAGCCCTGACGGGAAATCGTCAGGGCTTTTTTTTGCGGCTTGCGTTGCGAGTTCAGACCGCGCGGCGGCGGAGGCAAAGTGCGCCTAGTCCAAGCGCGACAAGCAGGACCGAGCTCGGTTCGGGTACTGCTGCGGCCGCTGAGAATTCTGCGTCAAGGGAATTGAGTGTCAGGTTCCGGTCGGGGAAGGGGGCGAAGGTGTCCAGAACCAGTCCAAATCGCAAGACGTCGGCGCTGCCTAACATGGCCAGGGCGATTGCATAAGTGGTGAAGGGGCTGCCGCCACCGAATTCGGATGTGTCGTAGCGGCCGGCGTCGTTATTGCCGATAACATTAAATCCGCTGTAGGCGTTCAGCTCGGCGTCCGTATTGACGAAATTCGGCGAGTCGCCCAGATAGATCGAAATCGACCCGTCCGCAAAGGTATCGTGATTGGTATCCAGTTGAATTCTCAGTCGCGGCGCACCGCCGCCGGCACCGCCGGCATTGCTGACGAAGTTGGCGCTGAAGCTGGTGAGGTCTGAGAAAGTGAATGCCTGGTTCGGATAAAACAGGACATAGCTGAAGGTGCTGGCAGTAGCGGTCAGTGTATATGGCGGCGTGCTACCCAGCGGCGTTGCCTGATTGCCGTCCGAACCATCGCCGGTAGCGTAGGTTCCTGTGACCGGACCCGCATAGGCACTCGTAGCGACCAACAACACCATACCCGCAAGAAGTTTCGACAGAACACTGAAGCCGAATTTGGAATTGAACATAGTCCCCTCTTATGGTTAACATCGAAGATTGGGGTCGCACCTGGTTGATGTGATTCGGTTACGCTAAGGAGCAACCGCCGTTTCGCGACTCGCAATATGCATGCCATGCGAGCATTGTTCACTTAAATATTATTTAAATTCAATATATTAGCGAGCAATGAAAAATTTCTTGTGCGAGCAATGTGAATTATGCGTAAAGTTTTCCGACACAAGTTTTGACATGTTTTCGATCCAACCACGGGAGATGAGATGGCCAGCAGCTGCGAACACTTTTCTGAGATCCATACTTACAGCGGCAATACGGTCGGCTGCGAAGAGTGCCTGAAGACAGGCGACAAATGGGTGCACCTGCGCCTTTGCCTGACCTGCGGACACGTGGGCTGTTGCGATGCTTCTGTGAACAAGCACGCGACCAAGCATTTCCACGAAACGCAGCATCCGCTGATCAAGTCTGCGGAGCCTGGGGAAACGTGGGGCTGGTGCTATATCGACCGGAAGRTGTTCCCGGCCATTTGACCCTTCCTTCGCGCCTGCTTGAGGCGCGTCAACATGGTTGTGCACACACACTCTTACACTCCAGGGATATTCGTTTGACGGAATAGTCCTTGGAGGGAATAATGGCCAGTGAATGGGACGTCGAATATACGGACGAATTCGGCGTTTGGTGGGCATCTCTCGCTGAAGACGAACAGCAGTCCGTTGATGTATCGGTGCGCCTGCTTGAGCAGTATGGTCCCGGCTTGGCTTTTCCCCATAGCTCCGGGGTACACGGTTCAAGGCACCCACACATGCGGGAACTGCGAGTCCAACATCGTGGCCGGCCATATCGCGTGCTATATGCGTTCGATCCTTTGCGTCACGCCATCCTTCTGCTTGGCGGTGAAAAAACTGGCAGTAGCCGTTGGTATCTAGTGCATGTTCCTATTGCTGACCGGCTGTACGACGAGCATCTCGAGATTCTGAGAAAGGAAGGGCAKGTCGATGGCAAAGAAATTTAGCGAACTTCGGGCAGCGATGTCACCTGAGTCGAGGACGCGCGCAGCAGCGCGAGCCGAGGCGCTGCTGGTGGAAATGAAGCTTCAGGAACTGCGCAAATCAAGAAGCGTCACGCAAGTTGAAGTGGCGAAAGCGATGAGTGTCGAGCAAGCCGCTGTGTCCAAGCTTGAGCGGCGAGAGGACATGTACATCAGCACTCTTCGCGACTATGTCAGGGCACTAGGCGGAGAGCTGAAGCTGGTTGCTTCGTTCCCTGACGCCGATATCCAGGTTCGATCCTTTGAGGAAAAGACCTAGCGTTTGTGCAGCAGGTCTTTGCGGAACCAATCGTCCAGCATCTGCTTTTCGTAGCCGTAGAGGTCCCGGTCGTACATATTGATGCTCTGCTGGTAGGCGGGGTTTTGAATTTTCTTCTCACCGCTCTCGATCACCTTGCCGTCTTGCTCGACGCTGTAGCGGAAGTGCATGCGCGGCCAGTCGGCCTGGCCTTTCATGACGCGAATGTCGCGCACGGCGACGCGCGGGAATTCTTCGCCGGCGAGGTCGATGTCGAGGAACTCGATGTTCAGCACCTGGCCCGCTGGCAGCTRCTCGGACAGCTTGTTGAGGTGTTCGTTGAAGACGTACTTCATATTTTCGAGATCACTGTGATGGCGCGGGACGTCGCTCATCTTGTCGGTGTCGATATAGGTGACTTTGGCCGTGGCAAAAGCACTGGCCGAGGCAATCGCGAGCGCGGCGGCGCAGGCGGCCTTCAAAATGCGGGTATTCATGGCAGTCTCTTCGTGAAATTGCAGCAGTTTTTCACTTTGACTATACGCTCATTCCTCTAACGCCATGTAACAAGTGATGTACATGTATGACTGTTTATTACGGCCCGGCGCTGGCCTAGCATGTCCTTACCTTATCAAGGAGATCGACATGAACAAATTCCTGCTGGCCGCAACGCTGACCTTCGCCGGCGCCTCCACCGCCCATGCTGCCGATTCGCTGCCGCTCAACCAGTTCGGCTCGGTCCTGAGCGAGGACATGAAATGGCAGACTTTCCCGGCATTTCCGCCGGAAGCCCGGCTGTCCGTGGTGGCGGGCAACCCTGCTGAGGCGGCGCCATATGTGGTGCGGGTGAAGCTGCCTGCAGGCGTGAAGCTGATGCCGCATACCCATCCGGAGGATCGCATTTATACGGTGATTTCCGGCGTGTTCTATATCGGCATCGGCACCACCTTCGATCCCGCCAAGCTGCTGGCCTATCCGCCCGGCGCGGTGGTGATTCTGCCCAAGAACACGCCGCATTTCCACTGGGCGCGCGCTGGCGACTACATGACCCAGGTGTCCGGCATCGGCCCGCTCGGCATCAAATACATCCACGACGAGGACGATCCGCGCAATCATTGAGTGCGTGCCTGTCATAAACGCTACAAACCATTACAATTTATGTTTCCCTTAATAAGAACATAAATTTAATGCAGTTATTCCGGCTCCTTTTTAGCGCATTCCTCCTATCGTTGGCAGGRCAGGCTGCGGCCATTCAGTTCAGTCCGATCAGCCTGCACCACACCAGCTGGACTGCAAAGGACGGGGCGCCGCCGTCGATCATCGCGATTGCGCAGACGCCGGATCGCTGGATGTGGCTGGCGTCGCAGAACGGGATCTATCGCTTCGACGGCGTACGCTTCGAGCGTTTCCACCCACCGGGCGGACAGCAGCTGGGCAATGATATCTGGGGCATGCGTGTGCTGAGCAATGGCGCGCTGTGGATCGGCTACCGCTCCGGCGGCGTGAGCGTGTGGCACAAGGGCGTGCTGCACAATTACGGAGTAGCAGATGGCTTCCCCGTGGCCAGCGTGCTCGATTTCGCCGAGGACTGGCGCGGCCGCATATGGGCCTCCACTTCGCTGGGCTTCCGCGTATTTGACGGCAAGCGCTGGGAGAAAATGGATCAAAGCCGCTCCGGTAAAACCGGCCAATGCTTCCTGCAGACCGATCCGGATAAAACCATCTGGGCGCGCTGCGATCCGGGCGTCTTCAAGCTGGCTAAAGGAGACGAATCGTTTGGCGAGAAGTATGAGAACCTGGGCTTTGGACGCCTGTCGCTCGCAAGGGATGGCACAGTCTGGGCCACCGGCGGCAAGCCGGGCGAACTGATTCCCCTGATCGGACCTGGCAAGGACCGTCCGCTGCCTGACTGGCCGCGTCCACGCGAAAGCGGCGGCACCATGCTGTTCGAACGCGATGGCCAGCACGCATGGCTGACGCGCGCCGATGGCGTCATGCGCATTGGCCCCGGTGAAGACCCCAAGCCATTCGGCATTCCCAACGGCATGAGCGGCAATATGCCGAACTGCCTGTATCAGGACGTGGAAGGCAATATCTGGGTCGGTACGGAGAACGGGCTGGATCGCTTCCGCGTTCCCGTCTTGTCCGGCGTCGCCATGCCGCCGATTTATTGGGACGCGCCGGCCATTGCTGCCGGCGACAACGGCGCCTTATGGGTGGACGGCAATGAGGTCAAGACACCGAGC
>NZ_JBFRDW010000221.1:0-8606 GCF_052113985.1 Pseudoduganella sp. RAF53_2
CTCTCCACCAGCATGGAGGACGTGGCCCTGGTCACCAATCCCATGGTCGATCCGGTCACCAAGAAATGGCAGATCCAGATTGCGCGCCGCCTGAATAACCGCGCCGGCGCCTTCGAGGGCATCATCCTGCTGATGGTCGACCCGGCGTATTTCGTGGAKGATTACGACCGCATGCAGGTCGAGCCGGGCGGGCTGGTGATGCTGGTCAGCCGCGATACCGGCCTCGCTGTCGGCCGTGTCGACGAGCGTCTTTTCATCAGCGACACCGTCGATTACGTGGCGCCCGCCGATCCCGTGCAGTCGCCCGATGAACTGGTGCTGAAGCGCCCCATTGATGGCATTGACCGCATCTACAGCTTCCGCGACATGCCGCGCTTTTCGCTGACGGCAGTTGTCGGCAACACCACCGAATTTGCGCTGGCGCGCTTCGACCGCCAGCGCCGGCTGTATCTGGGAGCGGTGATTCTTGGCTCGCTGGTAGTGCTGGGCTTTGCCGCCCTGCTCACCCAGCAGGCGCGCCGCCTGCGCTCCAGCATGCGGGCCGCCAACGAGGCGCAGGAAAAGCTGCGTGCCGCATCGGACGCCAGCCTGGACGCCTTGTTCCTGCTGCGGTCCTGCCGCAACGGCGCCATGCAGAACGAGGTCAGAGATTATGTGCTGATGGACGTGAACGAACGCGGTGCGGCCATGCTCGGCCATCCACGCAAGGAAGCCATCGGCCAGCGCATGGGAGAAATGATGCCGGAGTGGCGCAGCGCCGGTTTCTTCGACAAATGCATCTCGGTGATGGAAACGGGCCAGCATCTGGAAGAGGAATTCGAATCGGAGCTGGGCGGCCAGATGGTCTGGCTGCGCCACCAGATCGTGGCGATTGAAGACGGCGTGGCGGTCACCATCCGCAATATCACGGAACGCAAACGCGCCGAACTGGCGGTGCGCAAGAATCAGGCGGAGCTGGCCGCCGTCAACGACGCCTCGCCACTGGGCCTGATCCGCGCCGACAGCCAGGGCATGTGCACTTATGTCAATCGGACCTTTGAAGCGATCACCGGGCTGTCGCGCCAGGCGGCGCTGGGCAAAGGCTGGCTGCGAGGCGTGCACCCGAACGACCGCGACATGCTGCAATCGGCGCTGCTGCAGCTGTATCACAGCCAGCAATCCTTCCAGGAGACGCTGCGCTGCGTGCACCCGGACGGCAAGATCGTGTGGACTTCGATCAAGGTCGCGCCCATCGTCATCGATGGCAAGATCGACGGCTACGTCGGCACGCTGGACGACATCACGCTGGTGCGCAAGTCGGTGATGGCCCTGCGCGAAAGCGAATCGCGCCTGCGCACCATTGCCGACACCCTGCCAGCGATGATCGCCTACATCGACTTCGAGGAAGTCTACCGCTTCCACAACCTCGCCTACGAGCGCGAATTCAGCAAGACCGGCGTGCACGTTACCGGCAAGACGATTCACGAAGTCGTCAACGAGCAGCGCTACGCCTTCCTGCAGCCCTATATTGCACGCGCACTGTCCGGCGAGACGCTGAATTTCGAGGAAGACGACGACAGCGAAGGCGCCACACGCACTTTCGAGGTGGTCTACATTCCGCAGTTCGACGAGGACGGCATCACTGTGATCGGTTTCCACGTCATGCGCCAGGACATCACGGCGCAGAAGCGCGAGAAGCAGCGCCTGCTGCGCCTTTCGCAGGTCGACGCGCTGACGGGCCTCACCAACCGCGCGGGTTTCCTGCAAAAGCTGAACGACAGCATGGCCTACTGCCGCGACAACGATGCGCTGATGGCTGTGATGTATCTGGACGTCGACCGTTTCAAACCTGTCAACGACACCTACGGCCACGCGGTGGGCGATGCCTTGCTCAAGGCTTTCTCCGCTCGCCTGTCGCATGCCATGCGTTCCAGCGACACGGTGGCGCGCCTGGGCGGCGATGAATTCACCGTTATCATGGAGCGCATCCACAAGCCGGAAGACGCCATGGCTGCCGCCGCCAAGATCGTAACGACCATGCAGTCGCCGTTTGAGCTGGACGGCATGATTGTCAATGTGTCCACCAGTGTGGGGCTTACCTTCTATCACAGCGAAGACGTGAGCGCGGCAGAACTGCTGAAACGCGCCGACCTGCTGCTTTACGAAGCCAAGCAGGCCGGCCGCAACACCTTCCGCAGCGGGAAGCTGCTGCCCGAAGGGCGTGCCGCGTAGGGCGGACCATCGATCCACCGCAGCGTGCCGCCCACATTGGCAAAGATCAAGCCGCGCGCAATCCGGATGCGTTATATTGTGCGCTTCCTACGCGATTCGAACTCCCATGCGTCTGCTGCACACCTCCGACTGGCATCTTGGCCAGTCGCTCCACAATTTTGACCGTCACTACGAGCACCAGCGTTTCCTCGACTGGCTGCTCGATACGATCGTGGCCGAGAAGGCCGACGTCCTGCTGATTGCGGGTGATATCTTCGACAACGCCAATCCATCGGCGGCGTCGCAGAAGCAGCTGTACGGCTTCCTGCAACAGGCCCGCGCACGCGCGCCGCAGCTGGAAGTGGTCGTCATCGCAGGCAATCACGATTCGCCGGGACGGCTGGAGGCGCCAGGTCCGCTGCTGGAAGTGCACGGCACGCAGGTGATCGGCGCCGTGCAGCGCCACGCCGACGGCGCAATCGACGTATCACGCATGGTCTTGCCGCTGAAGCGCCGTAACGGTGAAATCGCCGCCTGGTGCCTGGCCGTTCCCTTTCTGCGCCCCGGCGACGTGCCGCGCATCGCCCCCCCGGCAGCGGAATCCACCGGCGATGCACCCCACACCGCCGCACTGACCGCAGGCTCCGCAGAATCCGCTGAATCCAGTCACGCCGATAATGCGCCACTGGCCGCCGATCCTTACCTCGCCGGCATCGCCGAGCTGTACCGGCTCGCGCTCTCGCACGCGCAGACGCTGCGCCAGCCGGGCCAGGCCATCGTCGCCATGGGCCACTGCCATATGGTCGACGGCCAGATGTCGCACGATTCCGAGCGCCGCATCGTCATCGGCGGCACCGAGATGCTGCCCGCGGGGATGTTCGCGCCGCCGATTGCCTATGCCGCCCTGGGCCACCTGCACCTCGCCCAGCAAGTGGGCAGCCACGCACATCTGCGCTACGCCGGCAGCCCGATTCCGCTGTCCTTTGCCGAAGTCGATTACAAGCACCAGGTACTGCGCATCGAGCTGGATGGCGAATCCGTCCGCGAGATCGCGCCAATCCACATTCCACGCGCCGTGCCGCTGCTGCGCGTTCCCGCGCGCCCTGCGCCGCTGGCGCAAGTCCTGGAAGCCCTAGCCGCGCTTGAGCTGCCGGACGCGCCAGCGGAAGCCCAGCCTTTGCTGGAAGTACGCGTGCGGCTGGACGCCCCGGAACCCGGCCTGCGCGCCCGCATCGAAGAAGCCCTGCAAGGCAAGCCGGTACGGCTGGCAAAGATTGAAACCTCCAGTGCGGCCCGCGCTACGCTGGAAGAAGCGGCCGTCTCGCTCGACCAGTTGGACCGGCTGAAGCCGGACGACATCTTCCGCCGCCTCTATCAGCAAAAATACGGCAACGAAGCGCCGCCCGACCAATTGAGCGCCTTTGCGGAGTTGATGCAGCCATGAGAATCCTGCGCATTGGCGGCAAAAATCTCGCCTCGCTGGCCGACGAATTCTCGGTCGACTTCGAAAGCCAGCCGCTGGCATCGTCCGGCCTGTTCGCCATCAGCGGCCCCACCGGCGCCGGCAAAAGCACGCTGCTGGACGCCCTGTGCCTGGCCCTTTACGACGCCACACCTCGCCTGCTGAACGCCACCGGCAAAACACCGGACGTCGGCGACCACATCTCGTCGCAAGATCCACGCACCCTGCTGCGCCGCGGCGCGGCCGAGGGTCACGCCGAAGTCGACTTCGTCGGCAACGACGGCCTGGCCTACCGTGCGCGCTGGAACGTGCGCCGCGCCCGCACACGCGCTGCCGGCGCGCTGCAGCCGACCGGCATGTCGCTGCATAAGCTGCCGGAGCTGCAACCGATTGGCGGCACCAAGACTGAGGTGAAGGCCGAGATCGAACAGCGCATCGGCCTGTCGTTCGGCCAGTTCACGCGCGCCGTCCTGCTGGCACAAAACGAGTTTGCGACCTTCCTTAAAGCGGCCGACGATGAACGCGGCACCCTGCTCGAAACGCTGACCGGCAGCGCGATCTACAGCGATATATCGATCCGTGCCCACGAACGCGCCAAACAGGAGGCCCAGGCCTTGCAGCGCCTGTTGGGACGCCTGGCCGACCAGAAGCCGCTCGATGCCGACACGCGCGCGCAAACCGAGTCGCAAAGCACGTCCGCCGAAGCCGCACTGGCCGCTGTCGACCAGCGCAAGGCCGTGCTGGAGGCGGAGCTTCGCTGGCACCAGGAAGCCGCGCGCCTCGCCACCGGCGTGCAGCAGGCGCACGAAGCGCTTGTGGCCCGCTGCGCCGGCGCGGAAGCTGCAGCACCGCGCCGCGCGCGCCTCGCAACGCTGGAAGGGGTGCAGGAAGCGCGTCCGTTGAATGACGCGATTATCCGCATCGCCGCCGAGCGCACGACAGCGCACGCCGCGATGGAGCAAGGCCAGCACGATGCCGCCCTCGCGGGAGAACGCCAGCAGCAACTGGCAGCGTCCGCCGCGCAAGCCGTTGAAACACTGGCCGTAGCCGAAGCAGCCCAGCGCGACGCCGCGCCGCAGCTCGACCAGGCCAAGGCACTGGATGTCCGCATCGACGGCATGCAAGCCAATCTGCGGCAACTGAATGCCGCGCGCGACACCGCCGCACAGGCCGATGCCGGCGCACTGGCGGCCCTGCAAGTCAAACAGTCCGTGCATGCAACGCTACAGCAGGAACAAGCCGCCGGCGATGCCTGGCTCACCGCACACGCCGGCTGGGCGCTTCTGGCGCAGGAATGGCCGCGCTGCGAGGTCCTGTTCCAGCAAGCGGGCCAGGAGGCGGCGAAAGCCGGCAAGCTGTCGCAAACCCTGGACGGCGTCGCGCAAGCAGGCGCGCGCCTGCGTACGGACGAAACGCACGCCCGCGCCGGCGCCGCCTCCGCCACCGAGCGATTGCAGTTGGCCGAGCACCAGCGCCAGCTTGCCAATGACGCGCTTTCCGGCTTCGATGCAGATGCGCTGCAAAGCGAGCGTTCCTCGCTTGAGCAGCGGCGCGAATTGCTGAGTGATGCCGAGAAGGTTTGGCTGGAACTGTCGGCGGCGCAGTCGCGCCAGCAGGCGCTGGACGCACACGCCGTCCAGCTGGAGCAGGCGCGCAGCAAGGCCGATCAGCTGGCGTCCGAAGCGCAGCGCGTCAATCTTGAACTGGTGGCCGCGTCCACGCAGGCCGAGCGCTCGCTCAAGCTTGCCGAGGTGGCGTGCGGCGAAAGCGTCGAAAAGCTGCGCGCTTCGCTGGAAGACGAGGCGCCCTGCCCGGTTTGCGGCGCGACCGACCATCCCTATCGCCACATGGACAGTGCGCTGCAATCCATGCTCGACACCTTGCGTGCGGACGTCGCGTCCACCCGCGAGCGACTGCACCGGAACACGCAGCATGAAGCCAGCCAGCTCGCAACGGTGCAGGCCAGCATCGAGCAGCTGGCCACCATCGCCAAAGAGCGCCACACGCTCGACGACACCCTCGCCCGCCTCGCCCCACGCTGGCAATCCGCCGCCGACGCATTGGCCGCGTTCGCGCCGCTGCCGAGCGTCGCCAAGGTCGCCAGTGACGACGCCAGTGCCGGCGCTGCATCCTTCGCCGCGGCGGAGCGCGGGCCGTGGCTGGCCGGGCAGTTGAGCGCTGCGCAAGCCGCACTGCGCGATCTCGAATCGCGCGAAAAGGAACATCGCCGCGTCCTGGGTCAGCGTGAGATCGCCCAGCAGGCTTGCGAACAGGCTGCGTCCGAACTTGGCAAGCAGCAGCAAAATCTGCACGCTGCCCATACCGCGCTGGCGCAGAACACTGCCCAGCGCGAGGCGCTCGAAGGCCAGCGCACCGATACCGCCCTGCACCTGGCCGCCTTGCTCGATGAGCTGGACACTGCCTTCAACCACGCCGACGCGCCGCACGAAGGCTGGCAGGATCAGTGGAAGGACGGTCCCGCGCGATTCTACGAGCAGCGCAAGGCCGAAAGCACGCAATGGCTGGCCCGGCGCGCCGCGCACGCCGAATGCGCGGCCGCCATCTCGGCCGCGGCCATCGAGCTGCAAGCCTTGCAGACGGCCCAGTCGCGCACCGCAGCGGAATTGTCCGCCACCCAAACCGCGCACGACACCGCCGCCGCTGCACTGCGCGACACGCAGTCGCAACGGCTGGCCTTGTGGCACGGCGAGCCGGTGCAGCAAGTCGAAGCACGGCTGCGCGACACTATCACAGGAGCACGCAACGCGGTCGACACGCAGCAAGCGGGCTTGCAACAAGCGGCCCAGCAGCGCGTCCGCGCTGACGAGGCACTGGCACAGGCCCGCACGCGCATCGCCACGCTGGACGAAGCGGCAGCCAGCGCCAGCGGACAGCTCAGCGCCTGGCTGGACGCGTTCAACGATAGCCAGCGCRGTGCGGCAGACGATCAAGCGGCGCTCTTCGCGAGTGGCGAGAACGCCTTTACCGGCGCGGGCGGCACGCTGACGCAGGTGGTCGACGCGCGCGACGCGACGAACATCACAAGCGGCGCGGGCTGCAAGTTGACGCTGGACGGGCTGGGTGGCCTGCTGGCAGAAAGCCAGGACACCATCCGCGCCGAGCGGGAAGCCCTGCGCGCGATCGATGACGCACAGGCCACCGCGCGTACGGTGCTCGCCGAGCGCGAGGCGCAGCGCGCGCAGCATGAACAAAGCGCAGCCCCGGGCGAACGCCGCAGCGCGGACGACGTCGCGAGCGCCGTGGCAGCCATCGCTGAAGAGCGCAAGCAGGCACACGACCAGGCAACAGCATTAAAACTCCAGCTGGCGCAGGACGATGCGCGCCGCCACGCGGCTGAATCGATGATGGAAGAAATCGGGCAGCAACAGAAAATCGAGCGCCGCTGGGCGACGCTCGATGAGCTGATCGGTTCCTCTGACGGCAAGCGTTTCCGCAACTACGCCCAGCAATTCACGCTGGACGTGCTGCTCGGCTACGCCAATGCCCACCTGGCGCACCTGGCGCCGCGCTATCAGTTGCAGCGCATCGACAATCCCGCCCAGCCTTCGCTTGGGCTGCTGGTGCGCGATCTGCATATGGGCGACGAAATGCGTTCCGTGCACTCGCTGTCGGGCGGCGAATCCTTCCTGGTATCGCTGGCACTGGCGCTGGGACTGGCGTCGTTGTCCTCCAACCGCGTGCGGGTGGAATCGCTGTTTATTGACGAAGGCTTCGGCAGCCTCGATGCGGAAACCCTGCGCGTCGCGATGGACGCGCTGGATGGTTTGCAGTCGATGGGACGGAAGGTCGGTGTGATCTCCCACGTGCAGGAGATGACGGAGCGGATCTCGACACGAATCCTGGTGCAACCCGCGGCCGGCGGCCGCAGTGTGGTGTCAGTCAGTTAGACGGTACGGAGCTTCGCCCCGCTCCTCCCTGCACATCTCCCACCCGAGCTCACGCCGGATCTGCTGCGGGTCTGGCGGCGGACGATGCTCCACGAGCCGCGTCTGCAGCCATTGGCGGACAGCTTCCTTGCTCGGTTGCTTGCTTTGATCCATGTCGTACTCCTTGCGGCTCACTGGATAAGCCTTCAACGCGGGCCTGTGGCTTCAGTTGACGTTTGCGCGGCGTCAAATTGAAACAATTTGCTATAGTGGTTTCATGAGCATTGGCGCCATTTCATCTGCCGGAAGCAATCCGCAGGCGGCCCTTCAGGCCTCCGCTTCGGTGACGCGCGACTATTCGAAAGAGGACCAGGCCAAGCTTGATGAACTCAAGGCCACCGATCTGAAGGTGCGCCAGCACGAACAGGCCCACCTTGCTGCCGCGGGCGGACTTGCGACTTCCGGCGCCAGCTACACCTACACACGTGGACCGGACGGCGTCAGCTACGCCGTAGCCGGCGAAGTCAATATCGACACCTCGCCCGGCCGCACGCCGGAGGAAACCCTGGAACGCGCCCGCACCATCCAGGCTGCCGCTCTGGCTCCGGCCGATCCGTCGGGGCCGGACCGGGCCGTGGCCGCCCGCGCGGTGCAAATGCAGCAGGAAGCGCAGTCCGAACTGGACGCCAAAGTCCGCAGCGCCTACGGGGTTAACCAAAAGCAACCGACAATCAACGTCTTTGCCTGATAAAATCGTCCTTTTGCCGCAAAAAAGATCATGCTGAAAGCTCCCCGTACCCTCACTTTCAAATGCGTAAAGTGCTCCAAAGCAGTTAAAGTTTCCATGCAAAAAGTATCAGCTTGCTCACACATTACGCCTTACTACGGTGTATGCACCTGCGGGGAAGTCAAACTGCACGCCATCGGCCAGGCAGATGCAGTAAAGTCCTACCTCGAATCCAACGGTTTGTGGACGCACCACCATTGATCTGCCTCAAGAAATTCGCAGGTCTGCCGTAACTGACGGTATGAACTCTCTTAATCCTCTGGGCACCCGCCCCTACCAG
>NZ_JBFRDW010000222.1:0-8592 GCF_052113985.1 Pseudoduganella sp. RAF53_2
GGTATGCATGGCGGATCAATGATCCGCCCTACGGTGCTCATCACCAGAGGCGTAGGGCGGGTCATTGACCCGCCGCTTCGTCCACGGAATTAGAACTCTTTCTCGGGTAAAGCTACGGAATTATCCGTCGAGAACTGGTAGTCCTTGAACACGTGTTCGGCCGTCAGCAGCTGGTACGAACCGTCCGGCTTCTTGAACGAGGTGTCCTTCAGGCGGTAGGTGGTGTGGCCGCAAGTCCAGCAGTTGAAGTTGCGCATGTGGGTGCACAGGCAGGTCTTGTCCATCACCTTGATGCCCTTGTCGCTGCCGCCGTTGGCCGTCACTTCGCGGTTATACGAATTGATGTAGGCGCAATTGCCGGTGGCGTCCAGCAGATAGCCGTAGGACTCGCAACCCGGGCGGATGCCCGCGCCGATGGCCGGCGTGTTCTTCAGCATGCGCATCGGATAGCCGGTTGGCGAGATGCCGTTGACGATGATGTCTTCTTCGCTGGCCTTGAAGTATTCCTGTTTCACCTCTGCCGGCAGGCCGCATTCCTTGGTCACGGTGAAGCGGGTCGCCACCTGCACGCCCGCCGCGCCCATTTCCAGGAAGGACACCGCATCGGAACCAGTGAACACGCCGCCCGCGGCGATCACGGGAACATCCAGGTTCTCGGCTTTCAGATAATCCAGGATCTCGCGCACGATCTGGTGCAGGTCGAATTCCTTCCAGTCTTCCAGGCCGAAGCCCAGGTGGCCGCCGGCCAGCGGACCTTCAACGATCACATAGTCCGGCAGGCGATTCAGCTTCTGGTTCTTGCGCAGGAAGATCTGCAGCGCGCGCACGGACGAAACGATGATGCCCAGCTTCGCTTCGCGGAAGCGCGGGTGTTCAGCCATCAGGGCGAAAGAACCGAAGTGCAGGCCGGCCGACAGCGTGATGCCGTCGATGCCCGCGTCCAGCGCCGCGTTCAGGCGGGTGCGCAGGGTTTCCTTCGGACCGTTCATGGTCAGCTTTTCCATGCAGTTCACGAAGATCAGGCCGGGACCCTGCTTGCGCTTCATCGTGTCGCCGATGTGCAGGCGCTGCGCCTCGGCCAGGCGGCCCAGGTCGAACTGCACTTCGGACTTGTCCATATTATGGATGTTGTACTTGTACAGCTTGGTCTTGTCTTTGACGAAGGTGGTGTCGAACTTGCGGTCCGAAACGTCTTCCACCATGGCGTCGGAAATGTGGCCGATGCCACCCAGGCGCGCAGCTTCCAGCGCCAGTTCGGTCGTGGAAATATCCACGCCCATTCCGCCGATCATGATTGGCACATACTCTTTGTCGCCAAACTTCAGGCGGAAATCATCAACACGTTTCATTACTGTCCTTAATCAATCGCGGAAATTATTGAATTCCAGCGGGGTGTCCGGCACATCCTTGCGCAGCAGCTGCATGGCCGCCTGCAGGTCGTCGCGCTTGGCACCCGTCACGCGCACGGATTCGCCCTGGATGGACGCCTGGACCTTCATCTTGCTTTCCTTGATGACCTTGGTGATCTTCTTGGCAGTCTCGGTATCGAGGCCATTCTTGATCTTGATGACTTGCTTGACCTTGTCGCCGCCGATCTTCTCGATCTTGCCTTCGTCCAGGAAGCGCACGTCCACTTTGCGCTTGGCCAGCTTGTTGGTCAGCACGTCCTTGACCTGGGTGAGCTGGAAATCGGAGTCGGCGAAGGCGGTCAGGTCATTTTCTTTCTGTTCAACGCGCGCATCGCTGCCCTTGAAGTCAAAGCGGGTGCTGATTTCCTTATTGGATTGATCGACGGCGTTACGCACTTCGATCATGTCCGCTTCGGAGACTACGTCAAACGATGGCATATGGATTCCTTTACAATAAAGCAACGGCTAAGGCTAGCCTACTCAAAAGATGCGACATTTTAACGGACATCGGGGCGAACGCTCGGTCGATTTTGAGGCTTTACCTCTATAATCTGGCAAATTCTTGACATAGATATGACTCAGCCTCTCCCTCTGCAACATAACTTTTCCCTCAAGCCCTTCAATACCTTTGGAATTGATGCTTCCGCAAAACTATATTTGCGCGTGAACAGCATCGATCAATTACAGGCTGCCTTTGCCGACCCCGAATTGGCCGCCATGCCGCGCCTGGTATTGGGCGGCGGCAGCAATCTGCTGCTGACCGGCGATTTTCCGGGACTGGTGTTACATATTTCACTACACGGCCGTGAAATACTGGCCGGCGACGCCACCCACCACCATGTGCGGGCGGCGGCGGGTGAGAACTGGCACCAGTTCGTGCAGTGGACGCTGTCCCGTGACCTCGGCGGACTGGAAAACCTGTCCCTGATTCCCGGCACGGTAGGTGCGGCCCCGATTCAGAATGTGGGGGCGTATGGCGCCGAGACCAAGGACGTATTTTTGTCGCTGACCGCTTTCGATCCGGCTTCCGGCAAGCTGGTCGAGATGGATGGTGCGGCTTGCCGCTTCGGCTACCGCGATTCCGTCTTCAAGCATGAGGGGCGTGAGCTGATCATCGTGGATGTGCGCTTCGCACTGCCGCGCGACTGGCAGCCGAATCTGCGCTATGCGGAGCTGGCCAATGCGGTGGCGGAGCAGGGCTTGCCTGCGCCGACGGCGCAGCAGATTTCCGATACGGTGGTCGCCATCCGCAGCCGCAAGCTGCCGGACCCGGCGCAGATTGGCAATGCGGGTTCGTTCTTCAAGAATCCGGTGGTCAGCGCGGAGCATTGCGCGAAGCTGCTGGAGCAATTTCCGGCGCTGGTGCATCACGTTCAAGCGGATGGCAGCGAGAAGCTGGCCGCCGGCTGGCTGATCGATCAATGCGGCTGGAAGGGACGCTCGCTGGGCGCGGCAGGCGTGTATCCGAAACAGGCGCTGGTGCTGGTGAATAATGGCGGCGCGACGGGCGAGGAGGTAAAGCAGCTCGCCGCTGCGATCCAGGCCGACGTCGCCGCGCGCTACGGCGTGCAGCTGGAACCGGAGCCGGTGTTCGTTTAAACACGGCGGATCAATGATCCGCCCTACGCCGTCATACGGCGCGTCGCGTAGGGCGGGTCATTGACCCGCCGTGGCGGTCACGCGGCGCTGCTGGGGACTGAGGCCGCGTCCACTGCGCCATTGCGGCCGTTGCGCTTGGCGGCATACAGCGCGTTATCGGCCGCGCCAATCAGGTCGGCCTGGGTGAATGGTTTCGACGGCACCATGGTCGCCACGCCGATCGACAAGGTCACCACCCGATGCGGCGCATCGCGGTTCTCAATGCTTAGCTGCTCCATGGTCTGCACGCAGGCGCGCGCCACCTTCATGGCGCCGGCGCCGTCCGTATCCGGCAGGATGAAGGCAAATTCTTCGCCACCGTAGCGCGCCACCAGATCCGCCGGGCGGCGCAGGTGTTCGGTCAGTACGGCCGCAGTGCGCTTCAGGCACAGATCACCGGCCTGGTGGCCATAGGTGTCGTTATAAACCTTGAAGCAGTCGACATCGCACATCAGCAGCGACAGTGGCTGGCGCTCGCGCTGGCCGCGCTGCCACTCCAGCAGCATGGCTTCATCGAAGCGGCGGCGGTTGGAAAKGCCGGTCAGCGCATCCAGCGCGGCCAGCTTTTGCAGCTCGATATTGGCCGCCGTCAGCTGCTGCTGGCTCTCGCGCAGGAAGCGGAAGGCCTGGTCGCGCTGCAGGCGGTGAATGTAGCCGTCTGAGTGATAGCGTACGCGCGCCAGCATTTCCAGCTGGTCCGGCAGCTTCACCAGGTAATCGTTGGCGYCCGACGCGAAAGCATGGGCCTTCAGTTTGGGATCTTCGCGGGCGGATAGCACCAGCACCGGCACGTGTTCCAGATATTCATGGGTGCGATATTGGCGCAGCAGCTCGAAGCCATCCGATCCCGGCATCACCAGATCCTGCAGGATCACGGTCGGGCGCAGCTCAATCGCGGTTTGCAGCGCCTGGTCCGCCTCGGTGACATAGTGGAATTCGATATCGTCCTGGGCCGACAGCATGCGGCGCAGCGCCTCGACGATGATGAGCTGATCGTCCACCAGCAGCACTCGCACTTTGAACTGGGTAAGGCTCTTATCGGATTCCGGGTTCGTAGTGCTCAGCAGGGACATCGGGACTCGCTCTAAGTTTTAACTGCATTTGCCGCCTATCGTACTTCGCAGCATCGGGCCGATTTTCTCCAGCGGCAGGATCATCTGCGCCGCATCGATTTCGATGGCGGCGCGCGGCATGCCGAATACGGCGCTGCTGGCCTGGTCCTGCGCGATCGTCGTCTTGCCTGCCCGGCGCAGTGCCAGCAGGCCTTCCGCGCCGTCGCGGCCCATCCCTGTCATCAGAACGCCAATGGCATCCTGGCTCCAGTGCTGGGCGACGCTGCGGAAAAACACATCCACCGAAGGACGGTATGCGTAATCCCTTGGGTTCACATCGTAAACCAGATGTAGCGATTCATCTAGTACAAGATGGTCATTGCTTTTGGCGACCATGACCATGCCGGCCTGCAGGGTGTCGCCATGCTCGATGGCGCGTACCGGCACGGCCAGCTGCTCGCCCAGCCATTTGGCGAAATGGTCGGCGAAGTTTTCGTCGATGTGCTGCACGATGACCACGGCGCAATCGGGCGGCGGGGTCCAGGCGGCGAGGGTTTTGGCGATGGCGACCGGGCCGCCGGTGGAAGCGCCAATGGCCACCAGCATTTTCAGGGGAACGTCGCGCTGCGTGCGAGAGGAGGAGCGCTTGGGCTGCATGGACTGGGTGCCACCGCTGTGGCGAATCAGGCTGTCCATGGTTTTGATTTTGTGCAGCAGTTCCGCATCCCCGCCGGCTTTTCCGTGCAGGATGGGGGTGGCCGTCACGTCCAGCGCCCCGGCGCCGAGGGCGCGGAACACCTGGTTCACATTGTCCTTGGGCTGGCCGGTCACGATCAGGATGGCGCAGGGCGATTCTTCCATGATCTGGCGGGTGGCTTCGACGCCGTCCAGTTCCGGCATGTTCAGGTCCATCAAGACCAGGTCGGGGCGGTTCTCGGCGCACATGCGCACTGCCTCGCGGCCCGTGCGGGCGATCCACAACACCTGATGTTCATGCGTGCTGGCCACCACGCGGCGCAAGGCCTCCGCCGCCATCGGGACGTCGTTGGCAATCGCGATTTTCATCGGTAGGCGTCCCCGATGAGATCCGTGACGGCATCGAGGAGGGTTTCGTCGTGGAAGCTGCCTTTGGTGAGGTAGTAATCGGCGCCCGCAGCAAGGCCGCGGGCGCGGTCTTCCGGCCTGTCCTTGTACGACACGATCATTACGGGCAGCTTGTGCAATTGCAGATCCTTCTTGATCAGGTTGACCAGCTCAATGCCATCCATGCGCGGCATGTCCACGTCGGTGATGACGAGGTCATATTCGCCGCTGCGTACCACGTTCCAGCCGTCGATGCCGTCAATGGCGATATCGACTTCGAAGCCACGGCCGACCAGCAGTTTGCGCTCCATTTCGCGCACCGTCAGCGAATCGTCCACGACAAGAATTCGTTTCATTCTACGCCGTTCCGCCAGATCAGCGCGCGCCAGCTGATGCAGGCCGCCTTCGTTCAGCAGTTTTTCGATGGAGATCAGCAGATCCGGCACGTCCAGAATCAGCAGCGGTTCGCCGTCATCGAGCAGGGCAGCCGCTGAAATGTCGCGCATCTTGCCGAAGATCGGGTCAATGGCCTGCACGGCCAGGCTTTCTTCGCCACGGATGCGGTCCACCACCAGGGCATAACGGCGCGCGCCATTGCCCACGACAACCACGGGCAAATCGCCGCTGTTTTCCATTTCGCCCAGTTCCAGCACTTGCGCGGCGGCGACCAGGCCGAGATGTTCGCCGTTGTGGTCGAAGAACTGCTTGTTTTCCAGTGTATGGATGGCGGATTGGTCGACCGTCAGCACCCGCTCCACCTTCACGATAGGGAAGGCGTAGGCCTCGCCCTTGATGTCCACCACCAGCGCACGCACAATGGACTGCGTCAGCGGCAGGGTGATCGAGCTGCGGAAGCCTTTGCCCGGCTCGGACTCCACGCGCACGGTGCCGTTCTGCTGGCGAATGGTGTCATGCACGATGTCCAGGCCCACGCCGCGGCCGGAGATTTCCGTGATGCCTTCTTTCAGGCTGAAGGCGGGCAGGAACAGGAATTCCATCAGTTCCGCCTGCGACATGGCGGCGGCCATCTGCTCGTTGGCCATCTTGCGCTCGACCACCGAGCGGCGGATTTTTTCGATTTCGACGCCGCGTCCATCGTCGCTGATTTCGATATTCAGCATGCCTGCGCGGTGGCGCGCTTCGAGCACGATGGTCCCGGCGCGCGGCTTGCCTGCGGCCTCGCGCTCGTCCGGCGTTTCCATGCCATGGTCGACGGAGTTGCGCAGAATGTGGTTCAGCGGACTTTCGATCTTGGCCAGAATGTCGCGGTCGACCAGGGTGTCTTCCCCATGGATCACCAGCACCACATCCTTGCCCAGGCTGCGCGCCAGGTCGCGCACCATACGCGGGAAGTGCTGGATGCCGTCGCGGAAGGGGCGCATACGCATGGCCAGCACTTCGTCGACCATGTTTTCGGAAACGGTCAGCAGGCGGCGCTCGTAGTTTTCGATGTCCGCGATGTGCTCCAGCATGAACTGCTTCAGCGGCTGGCTTTTCTGGATCGCCAGCAGGGACTTTTCCTTCAACGAAGGATCGGTACTGCGTGAGATGGCTTCGTGCAGGTCTTCCAGCACCGTGAACAAGCTGGCCTGGTTACGCTTGAAGCGCTGCACGCCCTGAATCATCGGATGCAGCTGGTGCGCATTGATGCGCGACTCGCTGGCCAGCGACAGCAGGCGATCGAAGCTTTGGGTGGCCTGCAGCGCGGCCGGGGAGTGGCCGGCCGGCGCAGCTTGCGGCTCGTCCGGCGGCGCCGATGCCGTTTGCGCGTTACCGCCATCGCTGTCGCCACCGCCGCCGTCATCGCTGGCACCGGCGTTGGCGCCTGACCCCACGTGCGCGCTTGCGTTCGCCGCTGGCGGCGCATTGGCTATCGCACTGGCTGATGTACCGGCGTCCACGGCCGGCGGCGCGCCGGCGATAGCTGCGCCGGGTGTGGCGGGGCTGGCGTCAGCGCTGCGCACCGGCACTGCCGCGGACGAAGGTGGCGGTGGTGGTGGGGGCGGCGAAATCGGCTCGGGCAGGAAGGCGATGCCCAGCACCGCGTCCATGGTTTTTTTGATGAGCGCTGCATTCGCGCCCATCCACGGCTGCACGCCCGCATCAGTGAGGCGCGAGCACTGGATGATCAGATCCACGCCTGCCAGCAATGCATCAACGCGATTCGGCGTCAGTTTCAGCTTACCCGCCTGCGCGGCAATGAAGGCGTCCTCCATCCCGTGCGCCAGTTGCACCACCATGTCGAGGCCAACGATTGAAGCGGCGCCTTTGATGGAGTGCGCAGCGCGCATCATCGGTTCCACCGACGTAGGATCGCTGTGGCGCTCGAAGGCCAGCAAGCCGTCGGTCAGGATCTGGCATTGCGAGTCGGCCTCCATGCGGAACAGGTCGAGCATGGAGAACTGGCTCAGGTCGCGGCTATCGCTGCTCATGACAGAGCCCTCGCAAGCTGGTGGCCGATCAGGTCTGCGTCCAGGCAACCGATCTGCATGTCCTTCATTGGCAGCACGCCGGACAGGTAGCGCGTCAATCCCTTGTTGATGGTGGCGGCGGGCGGTTTGATTTCGCCGGCGGCATAGCGCGCGATGCCATACATCTCGGTGACGGGAATCGCATAGGCTTGCTCGCCCCACTGCACCAGCATCAGGCGCGCGAACGTATAGCGTCCCGTGGTTGACTCTCCTTCGCGGTCGTCGATGCCGAACAGTTCAGCCAGGTCCATGCAGGGATACAGCCTGCCGCCCACATTCACCACGCCACGCAGGCCGCGCGCGCGGCGGTGGGGCAGGCGATGCGGCGTGGCTGCCGGTGCAATCTGGACAAAGATCGAAGTCGGCAGTGACAGCCATTCGCGGCCAATGCGGAACACGACCAGGCTGGCGTCGCGCTCAGTGGCATCTGTTTCGGGCGCGCGGAAGTGCTCGGCCCATTCGCGCTTGTACTCCTCGCTGACGGGGCGGCGCAGGTTGCGCTGCGCGGCGTCGGCATAGACTTCGCAATTGCGGCAATGGACGGCGCTCGCCAGCAGCTCGCAGCTGTGGTCGCCCGCCACGCCAATGCGCTTCCAGCAATCGTTCAGGTCCTCGATTTCGCTCATGGTTTATCCGCTCGCATGCTGGCGCTGGTAGACGCGCGCCGCCCGCGCTTTCAATGTCGCGGCGGCGCTGCGGTTGCCGCCTTGCTCCGTGAGCAGGGCAAGATGGCACAGCGCTTCGTAATGATCGGGCTGCAAATACAGGCAGCGCTTCAGCTCCCGTTCGGCTGCATCGGCCTTTCCGGCTGTTTCGGCCAGCAGACCGAGGATGAAATAAGCCTCGGCGCTTTCCGGCGCGCGCGCCAGCAGGTCGTTGCAGGCAGTTTCCGCTTCTTTCACGCGGCCCTGGTCGGCGAGCTGGCGCGCTTGCGCCAGC
>NZ_JBFRDW010000223.1:0-8589 GCF_052113985.1 Pseudoduganella sp. RAF53_2
CCGGAGAAGCGATGAGTGAATATTAGTCTGGTCCGAACTATTGTGTAAGCCTATATATTTCGATGTTAAGCATCGTGAAAACAGATGGATTGGAGATTTGATGGGTAAAGTATTGCTCGTGACAGGCGCCGGACGCGGCATCGGCGCCGCCACCGCCCTGCGCGCCGCCCGCGACGGCTGGGCCGTGGCCGTGAACTACCAGCGCGACGAAGGCGCCGCCAATGCGGTCGTGGAGGCCGTCCGCGCACAAGGCGGCCAGGCCTTGCCGGTGCAGGCCGACGTCGCGGCGCCCGACCAGATCGCGCGCCTCTTTGCCGTCGTTGAGCGTGAGCTTGGCCCGCTGGGTGGACTCGTCAATAACGCCGGCATTACGGGCGGCCTGGGCAAATTCATGGACTGCGATCCGGCCGCACTGGCCAGCGTGTTCGACATCAACGTCCTTGGCCTGATGCAGTGCTCGCGCCACGCGGTGGACGCCTTCCGCCGCGCGGGCCAGGGCGGCGTCATCGTCAACGTGTCGTCGACGGCGGCCACGTCGGGCAGCCCGAATGACTATATCGGCTACGCCGCCAGCAAGGCCGCCGTCGATACCTTCACCATGGGTCTGGGCAAGGAACTGGCGCCGGAAGGCATCCGCGTGTGCGGTGTGGCGCCGGGCTTTACCAACACCACTATCCACGCCGCGGGCGGCCAGCCTGACCGCTTGCAGCGCAAATTACCCGGCATGCCGATGGGGCGTCCTGCCGAACCGGAAGAAATAGCCGAGGCGATTGCCTGGCTGCTATCGCCTGCCGCGTCGTATATGACGGGCACCACAATCCGCTGCGCAGGCGGTTCCTGACTCAGCAATGCAGGCGGTCTGCTCCGACCTGACTGCGGCGTGTACTCCTACTCAAGCGATGGCACTACGGTGGGACAATTTTTGCTCGCCCCAGAGGCATTCCTATGGAAGAGAAAGGAGCAATCATGAGGACCAGATACGCACTCGTCGTCGCGGCTTTGCTGGCCAGCAGCACTGCATTCGCCCAATCGAACGCCACGCAGGGCACGGACCAGCAAACCCAGAACGCCAGCCCCACGAAGAAGAAGCAGAAACACCACGCCAAGAAACACCACACCACGTCCGGCAGCAGCAGCGCAGGCACGACGGGCAGCAGCGCCACCTCGCGCGGCGCAGTCGATTGCAACCAGGCGGGCCGCTCCGGCATGCCAGGCTGCCCGAATGACGATATTTCCGGCACCAGCACCTCGGGCATGACCGGCAGCTCGGCCATGGACCAGCAGCAGGGCCGGGTTGGCAGCAGCGCCAATACCACCACGGACAGCAGCACCACCGGCACTTATCCGCCGAACCAGCAATATCAGCAGAACCAGCAGGGTCAGCAAGGTCAGCAGGATCAGCTGTACCAGAATCAGCAGACGCCACCGGCGACTTCCGGCAGCAGCACGACCGGCACTACCGGCAGCTCGACCTACCGCGAGCCTGTGCCAACCGTTGATCCCAACGCTTCGGACGCAGCCCGTAACCGCATGAACCCGGCCGTAGGCGACCGCCCGAATCCGAACGACCGCGTGCATGACGACGGCGCCACCACGCCGCCGCAGCAGCCAAACCGCCAGTATTAATCAGGCGTTACCAGTCCAGCGACATCAGCCGCTGGGCCATACGGGGCCAGCATAGCGTACGCACTTCGTCGCGGCTGGCCCAGCGGAAACCGTCGGCTTCCGGCGTCATTTCTCCCGTCACATGGTGCGGAAAAAAGCTGGTGCATTGGAGATGATCCAGACTGCACAGCTGGTCGCCGACCTCCACCTTGAACAGATGCAGGCGCTTGTCGGGGCGATAATCGAACGCACCGAGATCGTGGAACAGCTCCTCGTCGAAACTCAGTCCCGCCTCCTCGAACAGCTCCCTGCGCGCCGCCTGCAAGGGTTCCTCGCCGGGATCTTGCAAGCCCTTCGGAATGTCCCAATTTGCCGTGCCGGTGACATGGCAGAGCAGCAGTTCCCGCTTCGAATTGAGCACCAGAGTGCCGCAGGAAAGCTGGCGTGCCACCATTGTGCTTTTCATAATGTTGTTTCCATAAAGCTAGTGTCGGTACTCTAGGGAAATTTCTCGACAGTCACAAAAGCCTGTTATAAAGTGTGAGAATTCATCGGCACCCAGAGCCCGTGCCTTAGTCTTTTTGCGGCTCCGATCATCGGAAAACCGCCGCTTACTCTCTGTACAAAGCTAAAAAACGCCACGTGCTTGCACGCGATTGTGCACGCGCGTTCTCTGATATTGCCGATTCCGACATGATGCCAAAGCTGCACCGATCCCTGCCACTCTGTTTGATGCTTGCCACAACCTTTGTTCACGCCGAACAGGGGGATGCCAGCACCTGGACCTTTGGCGGATTCGGTACAGCCAGCATGGTGCGCTCAAGTGAACACAATGCAGACTTCTCGGCCAATCCGCTGACCCCCGGCATGGCAGGCCATAGCCACGACTGGAGCGCCGACGTGGACAGCCGCCTCGGCGCCCAGCTCGGCGTCAATATCGCTCCCCGCTGGTCGGCCGTGCTGCAGGTGGTGGCCGAGCGCAATCTGACCAGATCGTACACGCCTGTGGTCGAATGGGCCAACATCAAATATCAGGCCACGCCGGATCTCAGCGTGCGTGTCGGGCGTATCGCGCTGCCGCTGTTCCTGGTGGCCGATTATCGCAAGGCCGGCTACGCGCTGCCATGGGTCCGCACGCCGATTGAACTGTATTCCTCGCTCCCCATCAGTAATAGCGATGGTGTCGATGCCAGCTATCGCTGGAATGCCTTAGGTGTGCGCAATGAAACGCAGCTGGTGTTCGGCCGCACCTCGATGAATGTCACCGAAAACGAGCGTGCCCACGCACGCGGCTTGGCTGGTATCACCAACACCAGCCGTATTGGCGATCTCAGTGTGCGCGCCTCGGCGATGAAAGGCCAGCTGCATATGCGACTGGCGACCGAGCTGTTCGACGGCCTGCGCCAGTTTGGTCCGCAAGGCGAGGCGCTGGCTGCACGTTACGATACCGATGACAAGCGCGCCACTGTGTTTAGCCTCGGCGCCAATTATGATCCGGGCGCCTGGTTCCTGATGGGCGAAGTGGCCCGCGTGAATGCGCGCTCCTTCCTGGGCGACAAGACGGCCGGCTATGTCAGCGGCGGCTACCGCTTTGGCGCGCTGACGCCCTATGCGACCTTCAGCAAAGTGGTGAGCAACGGAGACACGCATATTGACGGCCTGTCCACCGCAGGCCTGCCGGCGCCGATGGCGGCTGCCGCGATGGCGCTGAACGGCGGCCTGAATGGCCTGCTGAGCCAGATCGCAGTGCAGGAAAGCACCAGCGCCGGCCTGCGCTGGGACTTCGCTTCGTCCGCGGCCTTCAAACTGCAATACGATTCCGTTCGCCCGCATGGCGGCACCAGCGGCACGCTGGACAACGTGCAACCAGGCTTCCGCTCGGGTCATCGCTTCGGCGTGACCAGCGTCGCAGTGGATTTCGTGTTCTGAAGGAGGGCGCGATGATCAAGTCTTTAACTGCCACACTGGTATTAGGCTTAGGCCTGACCATGTCCGCAGGCCTGGCCGCAGCGGCCGAACTGGTCGTGGTCGTTTCCGCAAGGAGCCCGGTCACCACGATGCGCGCCGACCAGGTGGCCGATATCTTCCTGGCCGATTCCCTGCGCTTCCCGGATGGCCGCGAAGCCAGCGCTATCGACTTGAGCGTGGGCTCGCCGCTGCGCGACGAGTTTTACGCCAAGGTGGCCAATCGCAGTCCGGCGCTGATGAAAGCCTATTGGACCAAGATGATTTTCACGGGCCGTGGCCAGCCGCCGCGCGAGCTGCCGAATAGCGCAGCGGTGCGCAAGCTGGTGGCGGACAACCCGGCCATGATCGGCTACATCGAGCGCAGCGCGCTGGATAACAGTGTGCGCGTCGTGCTGGTGGTGCACTGATGGCCCGGCGTAATGTGAAAGCGATGCGTTGGCTGCGCATGGGGCTGGACACCCACGTGTCCTTGCCCCTGTTTGCCATTGTGCTGCTGGCAGCCATCTGGGCAGCGACTTTCCATTTCATCGATGCAGAACAGGCGGCCGCGCAGGCCGCTGCCGCCGAATCCGTGCTGGAGCTGATCGACACCTACGAAGCCCAGGTGGCGCGCAGCATGAATGGCATCGAGCAGACGCTGAAAGTGCTCAAGTACGCGGCCGAGCGCAAAGGCCCGCTGGGCGCCTTGCCGGAACTGAGCTCGCACGGCCTGCTGCCGTCCGGCCTGGTGTTCGTGGTCGGCATCGTGGATGCTCAGGGTAATACAGTGGCCAGCAATCCGCCTGCGTTGCCGATCAATGTGGCGAACGAAAGCTATTTCAAGTTCCATCGCAACGCCAGGACCACCACCACCTTCGTGGCGCAGACCATGCGCGACAAGGCCAATCAGGAATGGCACCTGCATTTCACGCGCCGCTTGGATGATAGCGAAGGCAATTTCGCGGGCATCGTGATTGTGGAGATCGACCCGGCTTACTTCACTAGTGCCTACGAGCGTTCGCGCCAGGGCGATCACGGCATGCTGGGTTTCGCGGGGCCGGACAATGTGGTGCGCAGCATGCGCGTGGGCGACAAGGTGTCGTGGGGGCAGTCCGTCGATTCGAGCTTGATGGCCGCGCGCAAGGTGGCGCTTGCCAGTCCCTGGGATGGTGTGCTGCGCTACACGGCGCTGCGCCCGATGCGCGGCTACAACCTGAGCGTGTTTGCCGGCCTGGCCGAGGACGAACAGATGGCCGGCTTCCGCAAACAGCGGGGCGAACACTTGCGCGAGGCCGGTATGGCCAGCGGCGTGCTGCTGCTGTTGGCGGTGATGGCCTGGATCTGGTCCTGGCAAGGCGCCAAAGCACGCCGCCGTATCCGCCGTGCGCAGGAAACCTATGCGGCAGCGTCGGAAGCGAATATGGACGCCTTCTTCGTGCTGCGTGCCATTCGCAACAAGGCTGGCACCATTGTCGATTTCAAATTCACCGCCGTGAATCCGCGTGCCCAGCAACTGACCGGCCGCAGCAAGCTTGAGCTGATGAGCCAATCCTTCTGCACCTGGCTCCCGGCGTCGCGCCACAACGGCATGTTCGAACGCCTGGTGAAGATCACTACCGAAGGCGGCGTCTTTCATGAGGAAGCGCAGAACGCCATGCCGCAGCTGAATGCGGAATGGTTGGCCTGGCAGGTGGTGGGGGTGGAAGGCGGCGTGGTTGCCATCGTGCGCGACATCAGTGAGCGCATGCGCAATGAAGCGCGTATCGTTCACATGGCGCACCACGACACGCTGACCGGTCTGCCGAACCGTAGCCTGATCGCCGACCGCCTGCAACAGGCGGTGCTGCAGGCCGAACGGGAAGGGCAATCCGTTCTGGTGGCCTTCATCGATCTGGACAGCTTCAAACTGGTGAACGACACGCTCGGCCACAATGCCGGCGACGAGCTGCTGAAAGTGGTGGCGGGCCGCATGGTGGACTGCGTGCGCCGCAACGATACCGTTGGGCGTTTCGGCGGCGACGAATTCGTACTGATCCTGCCGCATGTGGACGAATGCCCTTCGGCGCTGGTGCCGCTGCTGGAAAAGATTCTCACCGCCGTGGTCGAACCCATCGTGCTGGAAGGGCAGAAAATGCAGGTCAGCTGCAGTATCGGCGCTTCCGTCTATCCGCGCGATGGCCGCGATGCCGATACGCTGATGATGCATGCGGACATGGCCATGTACCGCGCCAAGGAGAGCGGCAAGAACAACTGCCAGTTCTATACGCGCGAGATGAACGCCACGCTGGAGGAAAAGCTGCTGCTGATGGACGGCTTGCGCAAGGCGCTGGATGAGCAGCAGCTGCGCCTGGTGTATCAGCCCAAGGTGGACCTGAATGATGGCCACATCTTCGGTGTGGAAGCGCTGCTGCGCTGGCAGCATCCTGAGCGCGGCAATATCAGCCCGGACCAGTTCATACCAATGGCAGAGGAATGCGGCATGATCCTGCCGATCGGCGAGTGGGTGCTGCGCGAAGCGTGCCGCCAGGCGCGCGAATGGCAGGATGAAGGTCTGGAGCCGATCAGCATTTCGGTGAATGTGTCGCCGCGCCAGTTCGAAGACGTGCGTCTGGTTGCGCGCGTGGCGAATGCGCTGAGTGCCAGCGGCCTTGCTGCGCAATGGCTGGAGCTGGAAGTGACGGAAAGCCTGATCATGCGCGACGTGGCGCAATCCGTGGCCAAGATGCGCGAACTGGAAGAGATGGGTGTTTCGTTGTCCATCGACGATTTCGGCACCGGCTATTCCAGCCTGTCGGCGCTGAAGTCCTTTCCTATTGCGCGCCTGAAGATCGACAAGTCTTTCGTGCGCGACCTGGGCACCAGCGAAGACGACCAGGCGATTGCCCGCGCCATCATCTCGCTGTCGCACCAGCTGCATAAGCGGGTGATTGCGGAAGGTGTGGAAACCGAGCAGCAGCGCCGCTTCCTTCAACAGAACGGCTGCGATGAAGCGCAGGGCTATTTGTACGGTAAGCCGGTGGCGCCGCAGGAGATCGCGGCCTTGCTGGCACCGGCTATAATTGCCGGATGAGCGAATATTCCAACGACATCTACACCGAACCGTCCCCACTGGACGCCAACACCCTCGATAATCTCGGTCCCTTGCGCGCCATGGCGGGCATCTGGGAAGGCAAGCGCGGACTGGACATCAAGCCCAAGGCCGATGGTCCGCGCAAACAGGCTTACGTCGAGCGCATCGAGCTGCAGCCTATCGATCCTGTCACCAACGGACCGCAGCTGTTCTACGGTCTGCGCTATGTGCTGATCGTGAACAAGCCGGACAACATCAAGACCTATCACGAACAGGTCGGCTACTGGCTGTGGGAACCCGCGACCAACACCGTAATCCAGACTCTCGCCATTCCGCGTGGCCAGATCGCGATGGCTTCCGGTACTGCGGCGCCGGATGCGAAATCCTTTGAACTGGTGGCTCAGCGCGAAAGCAATACCTACGGCATCTGCTCCAATCCTTTCCTGGAATTCGGCTTCAAGACCACCGAGTACCGCATCAAGGTCACCATCAATGATGACGGTACCTGGGGCTATGAAGAAGACACCGTGATGCTCCTGCGCGGCAAGGAAGACGAGCCGTTCCACCACACCGACCGCAATCTGCTGGTCAAGGTCGCAGAACCGACGCCCAATCCTCTCGCCCGCGGCGCCGCCTGATATCAGCTGCAGTTCTTACGCTGAATGCGGCTGCCAACTGAAGGTGCATCGTCATCGACGGTGCACGTGACTTTGGCTTGCTGGCCGCTTCCTACCGCTACTTTTTCGCTTGCCTGTTCGGCGGCGCATCCTGCAACGGCGAAGGCCACCAGGACTGTCATAACTACTCGCTGAAACATCTTTGTTTTTCCTTTCGTGGTTGGATTTAAGGGTTCTACAGTTTAGTGATATCTCTCGGCGCGGAGTCTTAATAAGATGTCAGGTGATACGACAAACCGGTCAACTTATAAACGTGCCTCACCATCCTCACACCTTTGTTGATGCTGACCAGTTCAGCAGCCTGACGTATGCCATTGAGGTAACGATCTCCGCGCCGACCGAAGCGCTGCCTGCGCATGCCCACCGCTGCGGGCAGCTGGTCATGGTGCTGAGTGGCGGTGTGACCTGCGACGTCGAAGGGCATTTGCTGCTGGCGGCTCCCGGCGCAGCCATCTGGATACCGCCGGGCCATCTGCACAGTGCGCGTTTTGAGACCGCCAGCAGCGTCTGTGTCCTGTTCGTGAAGGACGGCATGGCGGGCCTGCCAACCGAAGCCTGCCTGCTGGTGCCGGGCCAGCTGCTCGGCGAGATGATCAAGGAGCTGGCAAAACGGCCCGCCGAGTATCCGCCTAACGGCGCGCAGTCACGCCTGGTTGGCGTGGCACTGGACCTCCTGCGCGCGGCGCCGACCGAACAATGGACGGTGCCGGTGCCGCAAGACAGACCGCTGCGTGTTCTGCTGGACGCCATGCTGGCCAGTCCACGCGAGCGTGGCACGGCCGCGGAATGGGCAGAGCGTCTGGCAATGAGCGAGCGCACCTTCACGCGCCGCGTCATGAAGGAAACCGGTATGCCTTTTGGCCGATGGCGCCAGCAACTGCACCTGATGCTGGCGATGCAGTGGCTGCGCCAGGGCGCGTCCGTGCAGCGTGTGGCGGACGATCTTGGATATGAATCGGTCACAGGTTTTATCCTCATGTTCCGCAAGGCGCTGGGGAAGCCGCCGGCGCAATATGTCGCTTACAGCCGGGCGTAGGCGGGATACAGTTCGCTTTCTTCGCGCTTGGTGCGCAGGAACAGGGCCTTGAAAATCGCATTCGCCTCGTCGCGGAAGCCGGCCGGATTGTTTGCCACCCGGTTCGCCAGGTTCCAGCGCGTGGCGAATTCGGTGTACTTGCGCGACAGGTCGCCCATTTCCTCCTGATAGAAGCGGCCCATTGCCGCCAGTTCCGGCCGGCCGGAACTGGCGAAGGCAGGATAGACCACGCGGTCCTCGACTGCGAGATGCAG
>NZ_JBFRDW010000224.1:0-8578 GCF_052113985.1 Pseudoduganella sp. RAF53_2
TAGGTATTCTCATCGTGCGACTCGATGAAATTGCCTGCCGAGTAAATCTGGAACAGGCGGCAGCGCTCGCCCTTGATCTGACCGCCGAAGATGATGTTGACGTTGAATTCGATGCCGAATTCCGACAGGGCCTTGGCATCGCGGTCATGTACTTGCCGCACTGCCTGGCCGAGTATGCGCGCCGCCTCGTACATCGTAGGCGCATTCCAGATGCTATGTCCTTCCTCCGACTGCAATTCGGTCACCAGTTGGCGGATCGACTGCGAGATCGACAAATTCCCTGCCGTCATCATCACCATCATGCGGTCGCCGGGCAGTTCAAATACGCTCATCTTGCGGAAAGTGCCGACCTGGTCCACGCCGGCGTTGGTTCGCGAATCGGACAGAAAGACCAGTCCGGCATCCAGGCGCATGCCCACACAATATGTCATCGCATCAAATTCTAAAAAGGGGATGGGCCATTCTACACCCGCTCATTGCGGGATAATCTGGACGTTGACGCTCAGCGATTCGGTGCCGCCGCCGCGCCGCACCCCGCGTACGGGCGCGGCGCCGTCGTAGTCGCGGCCAATCGCCAGACGGCAGTAGGCATCGGTCATCAGGCGCGCATGGGTGACATCGATGCTGACCCATCCACTGTAGTCCCGGTCCTCCGCCCAGGCATCGACCCAGGCGTGGCTGGCGGCATGATCGCTGTTTTCCGGGTCGATGTAGCCTGAGACATAGCGCGCCGGGATGCCATGCGCATGGCAGCAGGCCAGGAACAGATGAGCATGGTCCTGGCACACACCCTGGCCGAGGGCCAGGGCATCGCTGGCGGTTGAGTCGACGGCCGTTGCACCGCTTTGGTACGAGACTGCACCAAAGATGTGCTCCGCCAGAGCCATCAAATGGTGCGTACTTGCTTTGCCGTCCGGCAGGCAGGCTGCCGCCAGTTCCAGGATGGCGGGCGTGGCTGCCGTCAGCCGTGTCGGCACCGTGAAGATCAGGGGAGACAGGGTGTCGCCGTTCACTACGCGGCCGCGATCGGGCACCGTGGTTTCGACCGCGCCATAGGCGACAATGGACAGGTCCTTGTGCGCGCTATCCAGCGTCATCATGTGCGACAGGTTGCCGAAGGCGTCGGTGTACGCATGCACGTGGCCGGGCAGGGCAATTTGCCAGGACAGCACGTGCTGCTGCGGCTCGACGCGCGGCGTCAGGTGCAGCTGCTGGATGGTATAGGCCAGCGGCGAGCTGTAGGTGTAGCGGGTTTCGTGGCGTATCGTTAATCGCATGGTAGGGTCTTCCGCTTACGCCGCCAAGGGCACCAGGAAATCACGGCTGACGCGGTTGCCCAGTTCATAGATATCAGCCAGGAAGCGGGTCAAGGTATCGTGCAGGCCAGCAGCCAGGATGTCTTCGATTTTGCCGAACTGCAGCTCCGCGCGCAGCCTGCCTGCGAAGCGTTCGGTATCGGCCGAGACGTCGTTGCGCACTTCGTGCAGGTTTTGCACCACCTCGTCCATACAGGCCAGCAGCGATCGCGGCATGTCTGCTCTCAGCATCAGGAGTTCGGCAATGCGCGCGGGCGTGATGACATCGCGGTAGACCTTACGGTAGATTTCGAAGCCCGAAACGGACCGCAGCAGTGCACCCCAATAGTAGAAATCGCGCTGGCTCATGCCTTCGGCGCCACTGTGTTCGGTCGCGCCGCCATGGTATTTGACGTCCAGGATGCGCGCCGTGTTGTCGGCCCGCTCCAGGAAGGTGCCAAGGCGGATGAATTGCACCGCTTCGTCGCGCAGCATGGTGCCCAGCGTGACGCCCCGCGATAAATGCGAGCGGTACTTCACCCACTCGAAAAACTTGCTGGGATCGCTTTCCAGAAAATCGCTGTCCAGGCGCTTCTGCATATCCAGCCAGGTCTGGTTCTGGATTTCCCAGACTTCGGTGGTCAGCGTGCCGCGCACCGCCCGCGCATTTTCGCGTGCCTGGGTCAGGCAGGCCACGATGGACGAAGGGTTGTCCGGGTCGCGCACCATGAAGTCGATGACCTCGCGCGCTTCCAGCGACTGGTACTTCTGATTGAAGCCGTACTGCAATTCCGAGATGCCCAGCAAGGCCCGCCAGCCCTGGGCGGTTTCTTCGTCGGATTGCGGCAGCATCGAAGTCTGCACGTTCACATCCAGCATGCGTGCGGTATTTTCGGCGCGCTCGGTGTAGCGGGCCATCCAGAACAAATGATCGGCGGTACGGCTCAGCATGATGTCTCCTTATCGCTCCAATACCCAGGTATCCTTGGTGCCCCCGCCTTGCGAGGAGTTGACCACCAGCGACCCTTCCTGCAGCGCTACGCGGGTCAGGCCTCCCGGCACCATGGAGATTGTTTTTCCGGACAAGACGAATGGCCGCAGATCGATATGGCGCGGCGCGATACCGCTTTGCACATAAGTGGGGCAGGCGGAAAGAGCCAGCGTTGGCTGCGCGATATAGCCGTCCGGCCGGGCCAGCAGGCGCCGGCGGAAGTCCTCGATCTGCGCCCTGGTCGAGGCTGGACCGACCAGCATGCCGTAGCCGCCTGCGCCATGGACTTCCTTGACCACCAGTTCCGGCAAGTGCGCCAGCGTGTAGGCCAGGTCTTCCTTGCGTCGGCACTGGTAGGTCGGCACATTGTTCAGAACCGGTTCCTCGGAGAGGTAGAAGCGGATCATGTCCGGCACGAAGGGGTAAATTGACTTGTCATCGGCCACGCCGGTGCCGATGGCATTGGCCAGGGTCACCCTGCCGGCGCGGTACACCGACAGCAGGCCCGGCACGCCCAGCGAGGAATCAGCGCGGAAGGCCAGCGGATCGAGGAAGTCATCATCCAGCCGGCGGTAGATGACATCCACGCGCCGTGGCCCGCGCGTGGTGCGCATGAATACCGTGTTGTCGTTGACGAACAGGTCCTTGCCCTCGACCAGTTCAACGCCCATTTGCTGCGCCAGGAAGGCATGCTCGAAGTAGGCGGAGTTGTACATCCCCGGGGTCATCACCACGACGGTGGGATCATTCACTCCCATGGGAGCGACGGAGCGCAGATTATCCAGCAGCAGGTCAGGGTAGTGATCCACCGGCGCGATCTTGTTGCGGGCAAACAGTTCGGGGAACAGCCGCATCATCATCTTGCGGTCTTCCAGCATGTAGGACACGCCGGAAGGTACGCGCAGATTATCCTCCAGCACGTAGAACTCGCCCTGGCCGGCACGCACGATATCGACACCGGCGATGTGCGCGTAGATATTGGACGCGACATTGATGCCTTGCATTTCCGGCCGATACTGTGCGTTCCGGTAGATCTGCTCGGCCGGAATGACGCCCGCTTTGACAATGTTCTGATCGTGGTAAATGTCGTGGATGAACATGTTCAGCGCCTGCACGCGCTGTGCCAGCCCGGTCTGGAGCTGCCTCCATTCGACAGCCGGGATGATGCGCGGGATAGTATCGAAAGGAATCAGGCGTTCGGTTCCTGCTTCGTCCCCGTAGACTGCGAAGGTGATGCCAACCCGGCGAAAGGTCAGATCGGCTTCCGCCTGCTTGCGTTCGATGATTTCGGCTGACTGGCGCTGCAGCCAGCCGCAAAACTCGCGGTAATGTTCGCGTATTTTTGTGCTGGCAGTGTGCGTCAACCCGTCAGCGGTCATTTCATTGAAGAAGTTCGTCATGTCGGACACTCCCAATTGAGGACACTTAGCTTCCTATCAAGAAGTGTGCCAGCGGAAATGCACTATTTAAGTACACGAGCGTCACTGGCTGGGACGCTGATTAAATGCGCCGCCGAGGTTGGCTTGCTTTGCTGCACGTCATTTCATCAGTAAGGATTTTTGCCGTTAAATCAGTCATTTACGGTTATGACCTGGTCGTTGTTAACAGGCTTGTCCACAAAAGCTGTGCGCAACTCCTTACGTCGCGGGCTGCGCCGGGCCGCTTTCAGCCGCGCTGTTGGTTTTGAAGGGAAAATAACCCATCGATGTAGATGTCCAGATGGCGATGGGCGAGCGTGCGTTCCTCGCTCGCTGCCAGGCCAATTGCGAGTGGTCGCGCAAAGCGGATCATGGCAAAGACAATGTCGTGCTCCGAGAGATCAGCGCGGCTTCGACGCGGCGTTCCAGCGCGTAGCGGGCAGTAGCGTGCAGGAGAGACTACTTATCCGGGAAGTGGCGGTATAAGGTCCCGATACCCACTCCAGCGCGTTCCGCAATGGCATCGCGTGGCGGAGCGCCCAGCACTTCACTGCCTATCGCCAATGGCCTGCCGGTGGAATAGCAGCGCCCGATCCCGCTGGGCGAATTTGGCGAACCTGGCTCGTTAGCGGGGTAGCCATCCTGCCGCGATCGGCCATGCCAGCAGCATGCGGTAGCAACGTTCCGCGAGTTGCGTGCACCGGGATGCCATCCTGTTCCAAGGAGGCGTYAGAACGCCATAGCAGGCGGAGACCACGATGACGGCGCCCACCATATCCAGAGGGAAGTGCACTCCCAGGAACACCCGGGCCCAGGCCACACCAAGACCGCAAAGCAGCACGGCCAGTCCGAGACCAAAGGCGCCGTCCAGAAGCAGGGGAATGCCGACGCTCGCGAAGACCGTCATGTGATCGCTTGGAAAGGACGAATCGGCAATATGGGTGGTCCAGGCGTTCCCGAGGTGAAGCATGAATGGCCTTGGATGCATCCAGAGCAAGCCGATGATTTGGTTGATGGCGAGGCTAACGCAAGCGACCAATAACGCCTTCAATGCCAGCGCGCGATGCCGTTGCTGCCCAGTCATCCACATGCCAATCAGCAGTAGCGGAACGAGATAGATCAGGGCGTCGGCAAGCACGGCTGCGACGTCGATCAGCCACGCAGCGGTGTACGGGCCGCCGTTGATCTTCAGGAAGAGGGCGCGATTTAGGGATTCGAGTTCGTTCATTGCTGGCTTGCCAGGCTGCGGTTGGGGCGGGGCCACGCTAAATCCCGCGTCGATGGAACGAAATTCTAGGGGCGGGGTCGTTAAAGGAACGTTAATTCAAGGCAAGCGTCATCTAGGCAATTCCCGTCACTTTCACCGCAATTCCAAGCATCGCGATGACCAGCGTGATTGTCGTCCCGATTTGCCATCGTACGACCTTCGCGAGCTCCTTGCGCAGCTCATCAAAGCCACGATCGGTATGCTCGCGTAGCTCAGCCAGCCCTTGATCCGTGTGCTCGCGTAGCTCTGCCAGTCCTTGATCGGTGTGCTCGCGTAGTTCGGCCAGTCCTTGATCGGTGTGCTCACGCAGCTCGGCCAGCCCCTGGTCGATGCGTTCGCGCAGCCGGATGATCTCTTGCTTGATGCGATCCAGTTGTTCGTGATGCGATTCCACCTCTGCCTCGACGTTCGCAATGCGTTCCTTCAGGTCCATATGCCCTCCGCACAGATTTCTCAACTGTGAAGCATGAGCGGACGGGACATATTGAGCTTGGACAGAAACCTTGGGGAAAAGTTCCGTCGCATTGCTTTGATAGAAGCGGGCATAATCTGCCCAAGATCACTGCAAGAGCACTTTACGCATCCTTCGACATGGCACCTCTCCCCACCATCATCACTGAACGGACCCTTCTGACGGTTCTGCAGCCGGAGCAAAGTATGCTGCTGCACCGCTATGTTAACGAGAACCGGGATCATCTTGCCGAATGGGAGCCACAGCGAGATGAAGCCTTCTTCGGTGAGGAGGCGGCGCTGGAGCGGGTGAAAGCCTCGCTGACCAGCTTTGAATCAGGCGCCGCGGTGCAGATGGCTGCACTGGATCGTGCAAGCGGAAAAATGGTCGCCGTGTGCAATTTCAACAACATTGTCCGCGGCGCGTTTCAGGCTTGCCACCTCGGCTATTCGGTGGATGCGGCGTGGCAGGGAAAGGGCCTGATGCACGAAGTGGCGACGGCAGGAATTGGCTATATGTTCAACGAGGTCGGTCTTCACCGCGTCATGGCCAATCATCTGCTCAACAATACGCGCAGCGAACGCCTGCTGGCCCGGCTTGGCTTCGAACGCGAAGGCATTGCACGCTCCTACTTGTGCATTGCCGGCAGATGRCAGGATTTTGTGCTGACTTCACTGATCAATTCGCGTGACTGACAGGGCTGGCCTGGCGGCACGTCATTACGGCCGCCAGCCTGATTGAGTCTCAGAAGGCAAACGCTCCATCGTCGGAGACTTGCGCGTGAGTCATGCGGAAAGTATCAAGCTCCGCAAGCACTTCAGCCCGAGTCTTGTTCGTTTGGGTAAGCAGTGGGCCAGGATAGGCTTCGCCCGAATAAATTTCGCCGCGGCGTTGTGCGTCGTGCAGTTCCTGAATCACTTCAGCGCGGGTTTTGGTGGAGACGAAGCCGGTATAGCCCATATATCCTTCGCCGCTGTTCACACCCTGATCTGGCGCGGAGACGACGACTTGCGACATGGTCTTGTCGACGGTTGCGGCCATGCTGGCGAAGGAGGTTGCGGCCAGAACTGCAGCGATAACAAATTTGGAAGCGTTCATGATGTTTCTCCTGTTTGGTTGGATGATGAGTCCAGTGTAGGAGGCAGGCACAAACGGCAGCATGACAGCGGCATTACAAAGTTCTGACAAGCTCCGATTGCGGCCCAGGCATCATGCCGACGACAAAGTCGATGAACGCTCTGACCTTGGCCGGAACGTGATTACGGCTGGGGTAATAGACGTAAAGCGGGAATGTTTCGTCTGGCCAGTCCGTTAAAACCGGCACCAGCGCGCCCGAGCGCAGGTGGGCTTCGACGCCGAGATCGATTAGCTGGGCTATCCCGTAGCCCGCAAGACAGGCGCCGATCTTGGTGCCGGCATCCGTGACTGTCAGGTTGCCGCGAACGGCAACCTTTATCTTCTCATCACCACGCCAGAACTCCCATTCGAAGGGCTTGCCGGTGGCAGGATCGATGGCCAGGATGCATTCATGGCCGTGGTCGATCAGGTCCTGGGGAGACTTCGGTCGGCCACGCTGCTCCAAGTAGGACGGCGCGGCCACAGTCAGGACGCGCGGACTGTATAGCCTGCGGCAGACCAGAGTGGAAATGGATGGCGGTCCAAACCGGATGGCGAGATCGAAACCGTCGCTTACCAGATCAGAGAGATCGTTCCTGGTTTCCAGCTTTACTTGAAGCGCTGGGTGAACCTTCATGAACTGCGCCAGTTCCGGTGCTAACACAATGCGTGAGAACGCGGCATCACACGCCACCCGAAGTGTGCCGCTGACGACCGAGGTTTGGCCCGCCGCGCCGGCAGTCGCCTCTTCAATCCCCTGCAGTAGCGGCAGCACTCGCTGTATCAGCTCGTGTCCGGCATCCGTCACTTCAACGTGGCGGCTGGTTCGATGCACGAGCTTTGAACGCAGGCGATCCTCCAGGCGCTGGATCGCGCGGCTCACCGCAGGCTGGGTCTTGCCCAGCCGCGACGCTGCGCGGCCAAAGCTCCCGGCTTCCGCCACGGCTGCAAGGACAAGCAAACCACCGATAAGTCCTCCATCGAGTTCTTCCATGATCTATGTGTTCCGGTAATGGCAGCGATAAGCGATTCGCAGTATCCGAGGGCGAAAGGGGCGTTCATTATACGAGCCGTTCAACCGCTATTGAGGAGAATTGACAATGACCCAGACCCAAGCCATCGTCGCTTTAGTTGATGACTATTTCAATTTGGCCTATGAGCCTGAGAGCCGTGACTTCGACAAGATCTTCCACCCAAGTTGCCTGGTGCAGTGGCTGCAAGAAGGGAAATTGCAGACCATGTCCGCGCCGGACTATGCGGCGCTTATCAAGGGGCGGCCGAGTCCTCAATCCACCGGCGAACCGAGGGATGAGGCCATTCTCTCCCTGGAAAACGTCTCGGACTGCCTTGCGGCAGCAACCGTGAGAGTCCGCATCGGAAAGAAACTGTTCAACGACCACTTTGTCATGCATAAGGTGGACGGCGCCTGGCTCATTGCCACCAAGGCGTCGTACCTGGTGCAGACCTTCGACCAGATCAGGAGTGCTTCAATTGGCTGACGATGCTCGCTACCTTGGTGGTGATGACATCGACGGCCGGCCCGTTAGCGCCGTGGGGCAGGATGACATCGGCGTAGCGCTTGGTTGGCTCGATAAATTGCTTGTGCATGGGGCGCACCGTTCCCAGATACTGTTCGACGATGCTTTCCAGCGAGCGGCCGCGCTCGGCGATATCCCTTTGCATGCGGCGGATGAAACGAACGTCGGACGCGGTGTCGACAAAGATCTTCAGCGACATCAATTTGCGCAAGTCCTCGTTATACAGCGCAAAGAGTCCTTCAATCACGATGACCGGCGCTGGCTTAACAGGTATGGTTCTGTTGGAGCGATTATCGATGGTGAAATCGTACTCCGGCATCTCGATCGCTTGGCCGCTGCGCAGGGCCTGGACATGCTGCACCAGAAGTGGCCAGTCGAAAGCCTGTGGATGGTCGTAATTCTGCTGGCGGCGAACTTCAGGTGTCAGATCGGATTGATCGCGGTAGTAGTCATCCTGCATCACCACCGAAACCATATCGGCGCCGAACGAAGCCAGCACCTG
>NZ_JBFRDW010000225.1:0-8531 GCF_052113985.1 Pseudoduganella sp. RAF53_2
AACAATGTGTTTGTCAGCGCCAGCAACCATGGCTTCGACGCCCAGGCTTTCCTGCGCGGCATGCCATCCGAGCGCGTGCGCCAGATGCACCTGGCCGGGCACACGCAAGGCAACGGCCTGCTGATCGACACGCACGACCAGCCGGTTCCCGATGGCGTGTGGGACTTGTATTCCGAGGCCGCCGCCCGCTTCCCCTACGCCGCGACCATGATCGAGCGCGACGACAACATCCCGCCGCTGAGCGAATTGCTGGCCGAGCTGGATATCGCCCGCCAGCACGGCATCAAGGAGGCCGCATGAAACTCGAAGAATTGCAGAACGGCTTCCGCTCCTGGCTGACGACCGCATCCGATGATGCCGCCGCCACGCTGGGCGGCGCCCACCAGCCCGGCCTCGCCGTCTACCAGAACAACTATCGCGCACAGCTGGTCAACTCGCTGGGCGCCACCTATCCGCAGGTACGCAGCTGGATGGGTGAAGACAATTTCATGCACGCTGCTGTGAAACACATCGACAATCATCCGCCCCACTCCTGGACCCTGGACGCTTACGCCGACGAATTCGGCGAAACCCTGCGCGACATTTTCCCGCGCAATCCCGACCTGCACGAACTGGCATGGATCGAACACGCGCTGAGCACAGCGTTTGTCGCCGGCGACGCACAGCCCGTACCTGCAGCCGATCTGGCCTCCGTGGACTGGGAAAGTGCACAGCTGCGTTTCACGCCCACGCTGCAGACAGCGCCAGCCACGACCAACGCATCCGACATCTGGTGGGCGATGCAGGAAGGCGAACAGCATCCCGAAGGCAGCATGCTGGAAGAGCCGAAAGGCCACGTGGCGTGGCGCCGCGGTTATGTGTCCTGCCTGCGCACCGTCAGCCAGATCGAGCTGGACGCCATCGCGCAGGTGCAGGCCAACGGCAGCTTTTCCGGTCTGTGCGACTTCCTGGTCGAGCAGCTGGGCGAAAGCGAAGGCGTCGCTACTGCGGGCGGCCTGCTGGCTGACTGGGTTGGCAGCGAACTGATTACCGGTATTGAATAAGGAATTCCCATGACCACCCTCACCCGCCGCGGCTTCCTGTTGGCCGCTTCCGCAGGACTGGCAACGCTCGCGCTGCCCAGCTTCGCGGCGCCAAAGTCCTTACCCCGCCTGATCATCAAGCAGGCCGGCTCGGAGACCATCAGTTTCGGTTACCACTCGGCTGGCCCTGAAGAGGGCAGGCCGGTGGTCCTTCTTCACGACTTCGCGTACGACATCCACAGCTATGCCGAAGTCTCGCAAATCCTCGCCGCGCAAGGCTTTCGCGTGATCGTGCCTTATCTGCGCGGCCACGGCACCACGCGCTTCATCGACCGCAGCTTGGCCCATTCCGGCGAACCGGCGGCACTCGGCAGCGATGTCATCGCCCTGCTCAATGTGCTGGATACGCCGGAAGCCGTCATCGGCGGTTTCGGTTGGGGTGCTCGCGCCGCCCGTGCTTATGCGGCGCTGAAGCCAAGCCGTTGCGTGGGTCTGGTCGCCGTCGACGGCTTCACCGCAGCGCCTGCATTGGCGCGCAGCGGCGCAGCACGCCGCAATGCAGCACACCAGCTCTGGCAGACCAACTCGCCCGCCTGGCATTTCGACGAAGCGCTATTCGCCCGCTCCGCGAAAGCGTTCGACAATCCCGACTTCGCAGMAGTCATCGACCATGCCTACCGCTACCAGCGCGGCGAAGCGGCCGGCCTGCCGCAATACGAAGCCGATGAACAGAAACTGGCGGCCAGTGCCGCCATCGCAAAACCGCTCATCACGCTGCAGGGCAGCGCCAGCGGCATTCCGCCAGTCGGTGAGGCCGGCGCGGACCACCGCCGCATCGAAGGCGCGGGCCACAACATCCCGCTGGAAGCACCACAAGCATTTGCCAACGCCATTACGGAACTGGTCCGCAACGGCAAGTGGCGCACCTGATCAAAGAAAAGGAAAAAACATGAACGCATTGTCACGCTTTTTGCCGCAATCACTGCAACTGCTGGTCGCACGTATCGGCATCGCCTCGATCTTCTTCCTGTCCGGCCGCACCAAGGTGCAGGGCTGGCTGACGCTGAAGCCTTCCACCTATGACCTGTTCCAGACTGAATACGCGTTGCCGCTGCTGCCGCCGGATTTGGCGGCACACCTGGCCACGTATGCGGAACACTTGTTCCCGATTCTGCTGGTGCTTGGCTTGCTGACCCGCTCCGCCGCTCTGGGCCTGCTGGGCATGACGGCGGTCATCGAGATCTTCGTGTATCCGGATGCATGGCCGACTCACCTGAGCTGGGCAGGACTGCTGCTGCCGCTGATCGCTTACGGCGGCGGTTCCTTCTCGCTGGACAATCTATTGCAGCGCCGCCGTTAAGAATCGCTGGCAGGCAGGCGGTGCATGATTTCTGCCGCCGCATTTTCCCGCTTGGTGGCGCGGTACAGCGCCGCCAGCGCATCTGCATTCTCGCGCGTAGCTGGATGGCTGGGCAGCACACGCAAGCGGATCTCAAAAGCCCGCAGCAGCAAAGGCTCCGCCTGCGCCATCTTGCCTTCGCGGTACAGCAGCATCCCCTGCTCATACAGCACCAGCGCGGTCTGGCTGTTGTCCTTGCCGAAGCGTTGTTCGATCAGCGGCTGCGCGCGGTCCAAAGCCTTGCGCGCATCGGCAAAGCGACCCTGTATGCGGTAAAGGCGCCCAAGATTGACAAGGCTGAAGCTCAATTCCGGATGCGTTAGCCCCAGCAATTGCTCGCGCATGCTGAGCGACAGCTTCAGCGCCTTTTCCGCTTCCTCGTATCGTCCCATGCGCGTGTACATCTCGCCGAAATTGCTCCAGCCCGTGGCAATCGCATGGTGCACCGGGCCGAGCGCTTTCTCCTTCAGGGCCAGCGAGCGGCGGTACATGGTTTCCGCTTCTGCAAATTGTCCCAGTTCGGCAAGGCAGGCCGCATAGTCGTTCTGCGTGTCCGCCAGCTGCGGCGAATCCGTACCCAGACCGGCTTCCATGGTGGCCAGGGCCTCAGCAAAGAGCGGACGAGCCGCTTCATTCTTGCCTTCGCGGTAGAGAAGCTGTGCCAGGATTGCCCTGGTACGCGCCACCAGCGGATCGCGTTTCCCCAACTGCTGCTCGCGGATATCCAGTGCTTCGCGCCGGTCGCTTTCGGACTGCGCGAACTGGTCGCGCACCGAGTACAGCGTCGCCAGGCTGGCCAGGCTTTCGGCGACCGCCAGATCGCGCGGGCCTCCTTTCGCCTTGCGCAGGCGCAGCGACAGCTTGTACGCTTCTTCCGCCTGATCGAATGCGCCGCGGTTGAGACGCGCATCGCCCACGCTGTCGAGCACTTTGCCCAGCTTGCCCGCCAGCTCCAGCGCATCTTCATCGCGCTGTTCGGCCGCCGGCGCCGCCCATTGGCCGGCCTTCATCAAATCATCCTCGCCGGGCTGCTTGCCCAGATAGGTCATGGCCAGCGACATCTGCGCATCGGCGTTGCCGCGCTGCGCCGCTTTTTCATACCAGTGGCGCGCTTCGCCGATATCAGCCGGCATACCGCGCCCCTCACGCAAGGCGTCGCCGTAATTCAGCATGGCCGCGATGCTGCCCAGATCGGCCGCCTTGCGCAGCCACCTGGCGCCCTCCGCCGGATCGGCATCGACGCCGCGGCCAAAGGAGTACATCAGCCCCACATTGCGCAAGCCATGCACATTATTCTGCTCTGCCGCCTTGCGATACCAGGCGAGTGCCTGCGACAGCTCCTGGGAGACACCCTTGCCGTGTTCGTAGAAAAATCCCAGCTCTACCTGGGCATCGCCGATACCCGCATCCGCCGCCATGCGCATCAGGCGCGCCGCTTCCTCCATATTTTCGGGGACGCCTACGCCATATTCATTGCACAGCGCCAGCCCATACGTACCCAGACGCTCACCGCGCTGCGCTGCGCGTTCAAACCATTCCACGGCAGCCCTGCCGTTGCGCGCCAGCCCGTCGCCGTTGTAATGACGCCAGGCCAGAGCCACCATGGCCTGTGGCGATCCGGCTGCGGCTGCAGCGCGCTGATAGCCGACGGATTTGTCCGGGTCTTTCGGCACGATGCTGCCGCTGGCATACGACTCGCCCAGCCAGAACAAGGCGTCCACGCTGCCATTGTGCGCCGCCAGCTCATACCAACGCATCGCTTCGGCAGGATCGGCCACGCCCATTTTCCCCAGTTCGTACATCAGGCCGAGACGGAATTGCGCATCCGGACTGCCGCTATTTGCCGCGTCGCGCCACAGGGCGAAGGCTTTCACGAAGTCGTTCTCGCGCCATGCTTTCCAGGCGGCGGCATCTTCAGCGGCGCCGGGATCGGGCGAACGGATAATTGGGCCGGCCGCCTGATGGCTGGATTCGGGCACGCTGGCGCCGGCCCCGGACAGGGCGGCAAGGAGAGCAACTGCTGATAGGGACTGGCGCATATGGCTCGATTTTGACCGAGCCGTATCCCAAACACAACAGCTAAGCAACTGATATCGCTACCAAATTGAGTGGCTTTTCCCTCTGAAGTCAGCTCCACGCGATCCAGAGTTTCCGTTGTGCACAAAAGAAAAAGCTTTACAAATTTTCACAAGGCTCTAGACTTTGTTCAAATGGTAGCGCTACCTAATGCACTGAAAAATGGAGAGCGTATGGAGAAAACAAAAGCCCCCCGCTGGGTCGTGATGGGCGTCAGCGGATGCGGCAAGAGCACGATCGGTACAGCGCTGGCGCAAGCCAATGGTGTGCCGTTCATTGAGGGGGATGCCTATCACCCGGCAGCCAATGTGGCCAAAATGTCGGCAGGCGTGCCGTTGACCGACGAAGACCGGGCCGACTGGCTGTATGCGCTGGCGCGCGAGATCCGCAAAGCGTATGACAGCGGCGCGGGCCTGGTCGTTTCATGTTCGGCCCTGAAGCGGCGCTACCGCGACCTGCTGCGCCAGGCCGATCCGGATCTGCGTTTCGCCCACCTGAAGGGCGACCGCGCCCTGATCGCACAACGGATGCAGGCCCGTGTGGGCCATTACATGCCGCCCTCTCTGCTGGACAGCCAGTTGCGCGATCTGGAGCCGCTGCAAGATGACGAATCAGGAATCACCCTTGATATCACCGAACCGCCTGAGGAGCTGATAAAGCGCATCAAGCAGGTTTAACAAGCATTGCAAGCCATACAAAAAACACGGAGACAACAATGCATACACCAGCACAGAGAACCTTGATTCACCTCGCCGTCGCCAGCGCCTGCTGCATGATGGCGATTCCCGGCTACGCACAGCAAGTGTCAACGGAAGCCCCAAAAGCGGATGAAGCCGCAACAACCGAGGCCGCACCGGTCACCCAGGTTGTTCAGGTTTCCGGCTCGCGCATTGCGGCGCGCGGCTTCACCCAGCCCACGCCGACCACCAGCCTTGGCGCGGCCGATCTGGAAAAAGCGGCCCAGCCCAACCTGTTCGACACGATTGCCGAACTGCCGGCACTGCAAGGCAGCACCGGCCGCACCACCAGCACCAACAGCACCAGCAGCGGCATCCAGGGCCTGAGCTCCCTGAGTCTGCGCGGTCTCGGTCCCATCCGCACCCTGACCCTGCTGGACGGCCAGCGCGTGGTCGGCGCCAACGTGACCGGTGTGACGGACGTCAGCCAGTTCCCGCAGCTGCTGATCAAGCGCGTGGACGTGGTGACGGGCGGTGCATCCGCTTCCTACGGCTCGGACGCGATCAGCGGTGTGGTCAACTTCGTCACAGACAAGAAGTTCGAAGGCTTCAAGGCCAATGTCGAAGGCGGCGTGACCACCTACGGCGACGACAAGAACGGCACGCTGCAGGCGGCATGGGGCAGAGGCTTCATGGACGACAAGCTGCACGTCAGCGTCAGCGGCGAATACATGAAGGAGAACGGCATCGATTCGCCCGGCTTCGGCGAAGTCGGCCCGAACGGCCGTACCTGGTACAAGAACCCGGCCTTCCAGATTCGTCCCCTGGCGCAAACCACTGACGGCAAGCCGCAGTACCAATTCATCGAGCACGCGCAGCAGTACCAGTATTCCAAGTACGGCCTGATTACCAGCGGCCCGCTGCAGGGCACTGCATTTGGCGCCGGCGGCGTGCCTTACCAGTTCCAATACGGTTCGGGCGGCGTACCGACCGGCACCGGCGGCGTCACCAACTGTATCAATCCCTTCTGCGTCGGCGGTGACCTGAGCGGCAGCGTGGGCGCCGGCACCAACCTGGCGATGGACCTGAAGCGCCGCGTGGCCTATACCCGCGTTTCCTACGACCTCGATCCGGACAACGAGATCTACTTCACCGCCAACTACGGTGCCGTGAACTCGCAGTTCTCGCCGAATCCAGGCGCAGCCAAGAACGCCAACCTGACCATCCAGTGCGATAACCCCTTCCTGCCGGCGTCCATCAGGGCAGCCTGCGCGGCCAACAACATCACCAGCTTCCAGTACGGCACGGCCAACGCGATCTTCCCGAACAATATCAATGTTCACCCGACGCGTACCCAGCACCGCTACGTGGTTGGTGCGGACGGCAAGTTCAAGCTGTTCGGCAAGGAATGGTCGTATGACGCCTATGGTGAACACGGCACCAACACCACCGATATCCAGGTTCACGACATCACGCTGAACGCGCGCTACAACGCCGCCATCGACGCAGTACGCGCCGCCGACGGCTCCATCGTCTGCCGCAGTGCGGCCGCGGTGGCATCCGGCTGCAAACCGCTGAACATCATCGGCAACAACCCGGCCGATCCTGCGGCAATGGCGTATATCGAACCGGCCAACGGCCCGTTCCAGCACACCACCCAAAGCCAGAACGTCGCCAGCTTCAATATCAACGGCGAACCATTCGAGTCCTGGGCTGGTCCGATCGCGCTGGCAACCGGCGCAGAATACCGCCGTGAAGCTTACCGCGTGGTTGGCGACCCTTACGGTGCGGGCGTCAGCGCGGATTCGCCGAATTCGGCCAACTTCCCTGCTGACCCGCTGCTGAATTCCACCGTCGGCAATAACTGGTACGCCGGTAACTACCACAACGGCTCCGGCGCCTACCACGTGAAGGAAGCGTATCTGGAGCTCAACGTGCCGATCCTGAAGTCGGCGGCGTGGGGCGAGGCCAACCTGAACCTGGCGGATCGCCACACCTACTACAGCACTTCCGGCCACGTCGAAAGCTGGAAGATCGGCGCCAACTGGAAGACCGGCATCGACGGCCTGCGCTTCCGCGCCGTCACGTCGAAGGACGTGCGCGCCCCCAACCTGAGCGAGCTGTATGCCGCGCCGGTGGTGGTGAACAACGTCGTGCAATACCAGGGCAACACGATCACCATTCAGCAGCGCACGGTCGGCAACACCAATCTGCGTCCGGAACTGGCCCGCAACACCGTGTTCGGCGTGGTCATGACCCAGCCTGGCTGGGCGCCAGGGTTCAGCGCTTCCATCGACTACTTTGACATCAAGGTGCGCGAAGTGATTTCCGCCCTGACGACGCAGCAGGAAGTCGATCTGTGCGTGGCGGGCAATAAGGAAATCTGCTCCGCCATGGTGCTCAATCAGCCTGGCAGCAATTATGTGACACTGCAAGCCTTCAACCTGGCTTCGCTACGCAACAAGGGCTTCGACATCGAAGCGTCCTACCAGAGCAAACTGGATCGCTTCGGCCTGCCGGGCCGCGTGATCCTGCGCGGCCTGGCGACCCGCACCCTGAGCTTCCTGACCGATTCCGGCGTGGTGGGCACCATTCCGACGCAAGGAGCAGGCGTCAATCTGGGCGGTACGCCGAAATGGAAACTGCTGGCGCAGCAGACCTGGGAAAACGATAAGCTCAGCCTGACCCTGAGCGAGCGCTGGTTCAGCGATGGCGTGTACAACAACGAGTACATCGAGTGCCAGACCAACTGCCCGGTATCGACCATCATCCACCCGACCATCTACGACAACAAGATGAAGGGCGCGACCTATGTCGACCTGGGCGGCAGCTACAAGTTCTCCAAGCAGCTGATGGCCTACTTCAAGATCGACAATATCGCGGACAAAGATCCTGAACCGGCACCGCAGGCCAACGCCAGCTTCGGCATCAACCCGACGCTGTACGATGTCCTGGGCCGCACCTACCGCTTCGGTCTGCGCTATAGCTACTAAGCGGAGGACATAGCCGTGTTGGCGATGTTGTCCGTGCTGGCGGCGGTCGTGCTGTTGACCGTCCTCATTGCCTGGGGACGGGTGCAGCCGCTGATCGCCTTCGTGGTGGCGGCGCTGGTGGCGGGCCTGCTGCTTGGCCTGCCGCTGCAAAAGATCCCCGGCGCGATCGAAAAGGGGATCGGCGATCTGCTCGGCTCTCTGATCGTGATCGTCTGCCTCGGCGCCGTCTTCGGCAAGCTGATTGCCGACAGCGGCGCCGCACAGCGCATCGCCACCTCGCTGATCGGAGGGCTCGGCCCCTCGCGCATGCCGGTGGCGCTGACGATCACCGGCTTCGTGGTCGGTATTCCGCTGTACTACAACG
>NZ_JBFRDW010000226.1:0-8485 GCF_052113985.1 Pseudoduganella sp. RAF53_2
CGCATCCTGGGAACTAACGGGCTGAGAACAGCCTTGATCGGGCTGTAAGCCCTTTCTTCTTCGACGCGTCTTCAATCGGTTCGACTCGTCTCGCCGACTGCAGCACCGGTAGCATCCAGCCGCGTTTTCACACGGCCTGGCCCCATTGCCGACGGTCGTCCTCGCTCCAATTTTGGATAGTGAGCGTGACTGAAAAGTTGTTCAACTTATCAGTCGTCGCTCGTACCATCGCATTAAAGGACGAACAGTTGCGCCATGGACGAGGATAGAAACGGCTGTGACACCAAGCGTTACTGATCGAAACTTTGAATCCGTCTTCCTCTAGTCCCTGGCGGATCGTTTCGATCACTTCTCTTCCTCGCCCAGCAGGGACGCCAGCTTTTTTCGAGCACGCAGTTCAAGCATCGCTTCACCATAGGCTTCTTGCAGCTCTTTGATCTGGCGTTCGTACTATTCGCGCACATCCAGGGGCTTAGCCCGTAACGCGTTCTCCATTCCGCGCTTGGCCTCGTCGACCCATTCCTCGATTTCAGACGGTGGCATATCGAAGGCACGACTGGCCTCGGCAACCGTCGTCTTTCCTTGGATAATTTCCGTCACCAGCGCCGCTTTGCGCTTCGCGTCCAGCGTTTTACTTCCTCTTCCATGACCATGCTCACGTGATGTCCTTTCTGTATTATCACCTGAGCAGGAATTCACTGGGTCATTACATGATGATACTAATGTCAGCAAAATTTCTCTGAGCGCCGCGTGAATGTTACGGATGAATCAAGTATCTCATTTTCTTAACAGAGATTTTTCWCTTTCCGCTTTCCCAAGAATGAGCTGCCTCAATCTAAGTATCGCTTTATGGAGCTTCTTGCGAACAGCAGCTTCGCTTAGGCACACAGGGTTTCGTCTGAGGGGCCGCTTTGCATCAAGTTGAGTCGACTTGCGGAGGATCGAAACGGCGTGGAAGCCCTGTGCCGGATAGTACCCGCTTAACGACATGCAACGGGACGCATCGGGACTGCACATAACGCCGGGCCTCATCCGCTCCGATAACGCTGCGTAGGGCAACGCCATACTGGACAGTTTCAGCGGTCCATATATCTATCCGGCGCACTACTTTTGCAGCGTCTTTCATTGGCTCTACTTCGGCGTCACCTAACCTCAGGAGTCGGAGGATGAATCGATTAGGTCGTCCAATGATCTCACAAAGAGGGTAGTAATATGGTTCACCCTGAAGAACTCTTGCGCTTGTGTCACGCGATCTTCTTCAGACATAGCATTTACTGTAAAGTGATAAAGGTCCGCATCCCACCTAAGAATTAAGTCCATCAGGTCTTCACTCAACGGTTCGCTTGGCATCCCAATATAAAGTGTGCCGATGCTTCCGTCCTGGCGGGCGTAGCAGGCTTTCCACTGCAGAATTCTATCCATCGAAAACGTCCTTCTCCGCATCATCCAAGCTCACCGTCATGCACGCGCGACACGTCCGAAGTTCACCGCTCGTATCGGCTCATGATCTAGTCCGAGGAAATGCCCGCTTGATAAGTTCGCTTCTTATCGAAGCGATTGAGGTAAAAACGAAGTTAAGGGCAACGGGATCGCTCGCAGGAAAAGTACCGCACAATGCTTCGTCTAAAGCCGCATCAAGGCGCACCTGCTCCACCGTTTCCGCCTCGTCACCCAGCAGCACATCGCCCCCATACTGGGGCACTGATAAGAATTCGCCCATGTTAACCTCGCATAAGGCTTGAGAGTCATCTGCGACCTGGCCATTAGTTCATCGACCGTGCAGATGTCTCGGTCAGATGCATCAGCTTCAACATCATCCAAAATCTAGATGTGGTCGGTACGTATGCTCACACATGGGCACAAAAGTCCGCCTGGGACGCGCTTGCATTCTGACTTCCCGCACGACCTGCCTGCCGAGTGATTTCTTCAACCAAAACGGATCTGAACCATGGCGAGTCGCGCATGGCGAGCTTAGGCTCCGTGGTGCAAGACAGACGTGAATATGTTCTAAGTCTTCACCGCGTGGCTACTTGATTTCAACAGTTACTTGGGGCTGGCAGATATCTCGTGGCGTGGGAGTGTGATGGTAAAAACACAACCAACATCAGGCAGATTACGGACGCTAAGAGCGCCACCATTTTCCACTACGAACTGCCTCGCGATCGTCAGCCCCAGACCGAGCCCCGTACGGTCGGTACCGCCCTGCTCAAATGGCTGAAACATACGTTCAGCCAAGTCGGAGCCTAGCCCGCCACAATGGTCGGAGACCTCGATCAAAATACTGTCAGCCAAAGTACGACACGCCAGGGTTACCTCGGTGTGCACGTGCGTGAATTTGAAGGYGTTTTGCAATAAATTTACAACTGCCGCGAGAAGCATTGCCCGGTTACCTTGTATAGCCAACTGTGGATTACCGGGCAAAACCGTCAGGCGGCATTCCTTCGCAACTGCAGCCAACGCTGTTGTCGTTTCCACTTCCGCGATAAACTCAGCAAGAGAAAAAAGGTTGCTTTGGTGATGGATCTGTTCGTCGCGTACTAACGAGACGGTGGTACTAATCAGATCCTCTAAGCCGTCCAAGCTGCGGCCCAAAATGCTCCCGGTTGCGCCATCCAGACTCAGATTGCCGACTTTACAAGCAGAAAAGGCCAATTTGGCGGTGCCAAGGAGATTGCGTAGCTCATGCACAAAGAAACCCATCCGTTTGTTTTCCTCGGCGTTGTGACGATCCGCCTCTCTGAAGTCGTGTTTGAAGCTAAATGCTGTAACCGCATACGCAATTGCTACATCAAGACAGCGATTCAAAGTCCTAAATTCGTCGACGGAAAAGGGAGCGTCACGCTCCACTGCAATATCTGTGATGGCCTGGCATAAATCACCGTAGTTGTGGACCACGTCATTGATAGTAAAGCCCAGCGTCATCATAGCTTCGCCGTGCAGTGTGGCGGACGCGCCGAGTTCACCCTTAGCAAGTCCCCCATCTGAGAGGGGAATCAATTGAAGTTCGAAAGCACTATTCGTGTGCTGAGCTCGTAAAGTACGAATAAGCTGTTCAAGAAACATCGGAACGCCGTTCCGCAGTTGCTCGGCAGTAGCGGTGTGCTCACGTGCAGCAACTTTTGCCCGACAACGGCTGATGAGTTCGGCTCGGTTGTTAGCCAGGAATTCGTGTAGCACCCGATCCCTCCTCTTCACAAATACTCGACCCAAGGTGTCTTAGGCGTGCATCAAAATCTGCCCTCATGCTGTAGTGTAGGCGAAAATCAGGGCATTGCGGACGCAGCGCAGATGGATACCATTGCAGCCTCAAACACCTGCTTGCTGAATAATAATTGAACTCTACCATGAATGGCGTGACCTCATAACTGCTCTTCAACTAAATTTGGCGCAGGATGGGTCTACCGCAACTGTTGCGGCGCACGATGCCGCAAGGGCTATGTCAGCTCAGCACGATTCAACTGATGGGAGGATAATGCGTATACTCTAGTGAACTGAATTAATTATATTTCGCACACGGAAGGAAAAAATAAATGCTCCAACAATCGTGCGCGACCGGCACACGCGTATATTGGCTAGACCGACGACGCATCTAGCCTATAAAGTGCTTGTTGGTGTCGCTATGACAGTAGGCAATTCTACTAAGTCCGGAACCTCTTGCCCAAAAGCGCGCGTAGCTCTCTCAATTAGGATGTGAATCGCATGCTATCCAGCTAGCAACTTTACCATCGAGCGTCGCCTCTAATTGCGGCGTACATCGGTATCGCTACGGTTAGGCGAAGAGCGTATCCCACGCTAAGAGTCGAAAAGCTGCTGCGGCAACACTTGAGCCCCGTGATCTATTTGTTCAATCGCGATGCGCTAAGGAAAACATTCAGTACAAGCAAGGGAGCTCTACGAGTTCTTTGCGATGCCACTGCGCTTAAGTAGGGGCCTAGCAGTCGTCTATCGAGGAGTCATCAATATGAAGATCGGGATCGTCGGTACAGGCGCCGTCGGCAGTACCGCCGCTTATGCGATGCTGATTCAAGGCATCGCCAGCGAGCTAGTGCTCGTAGATAGCAACTTGGCTTTAGCCGTAGCACATCGAGAAGACTTGCTACATGCGACGCCCTTCAGCTTTCCTATCCATATGCAGTCAGGCGACTTCCCTTTGCTTGACGGCTGCTCGATAGTTATCATTGCCGCCGGCGTAGCGCAGGTTCGTGATGAAACGCGCATGCAGCTCCTTGAACGCAACGCGGCGGTGTTCGCGCAAATAGTGTCCGAGATTATGCGTTACGCGCCTGGGGCCATACTATTGGTAGCCACCAACCCGCTTGACGTTATGACCCAGGTTGCCACGAATTTATCGGGACTTTCGCCTGATCGCGTAATCGGTTCCGGCACCATGCTCGATACTGCTCGCTTCCAGTCGCTTTTGGCCACGCGCTTAAAAATATCGCCGTCGTCAGTACACGCCTATGTGCTCGGTGAACACGGCGACTCGGAAGTGCTAATCTGGTCATCGGCCAGTGTGGCGGGCATTCCACTTATCGAATGTGCCGCACTGTGCGGCTATAAGCTGGATGACTCGGAAATTGTAGCCGTCGACCAGGCAGTGCGCAAAGCGGCCTACAAAATTATTACCGGAAAAGGCGCGACCTATTATGGCATTGGTGCAGCGTTAGCATTCCTGGCGCGTGCCATCCTACAGGATGAGTGTCGGGTTGTGAGTGCGTCTGCAGTAGCTCCGTCGTTTTCTGATGTCTGTGACGTTGCAATGTCACTTCCAGTCGTCATTGGCAAGCATGGGGTCCAACAACGTCTTGAGCCTGCTCTAAATACGACTGAACATGAAGCCTTGAAAGGCAGCGCTGCTTTGATCAAGAACAGCGTCAATCAGGCAATGCTTAGCATTAAGCAGGGCAATTAGCAGTGTTTGATGCCATCTGGGTGGCGTCATCGTTAAATAGGAGGAAATATGAACCGTCTGGATGCGGCGACGCGAAATCGTGTTTTGGAAATTATGAATCAAGCCAACGACATGACATTGGCAACGATTCGTCCAGATGGACACCCGCAGGCGACGACTGTTTGCTATGTAAATGAAGGGCTCACTCTTTATGTAGGCATCGGGTTAGGTAGCCAAAAGGCGGCGAATATTCAGTTCAATAACAAAGTTTCGTGTACGATCAATTTGAGTTACACGGATTGGAATCACATTCGTGGCTTGTCTTTAAGTGGCACTGCGGAATTCGTTCGCGGAGAAAATGACATAGAGCACGTAGGTAAGGCATTGCTTCAAAGGTTCCCGCAATTTGCCCATGTCTCGCCGGGGCCGGGCGCAACGCCTATAGAAGGAATGTTATTCGTACGGGTCACCCCAGTGATCATCTCCTTGCTAGACTATCGGCAAGGCTTCGGTCACACCGAACTGTATTCGGTTACTTAACTACAACAATCATTGGCTTCGATACGCTGACTAAAATGCGCGTCCCTCAGCTTTAGCCGTAAGCGTTGTCTGGGCACCGTCTAAACGCGATCCTGTCACTCAACCATGATCGAATTTCGGCACAGCGGTTGTGCCCACAAATTTGAGTTATGAAAACAAATTTCGATCCGGTCATTTCCCGCGGCTCGCGCGGCAATATCGCCAGCATTCGCTGGAATTCAAGCTAGCCCTGGTCGTGCTGGCCCTGCAGCCTGGCGCCTCAGGCGCCCGCATCGCGCGTGAGCACAACCTCAACGCCAACCTATTGTTCTGCTGGCGCAAGTTGTACCGGGCCGGATGTCTTGGACCTGCTCCGGAGCCGGCAGCCGCTTTGCTGCCGGCGGTCATGACTGGCGGGCCTGCGGCCTGCTTAGCCTAAGCGTCTGCTTCGTACCGTCTTGAGGGAAATCGGTGATGGCGCGATGATTTGCAGCGCACCGCTGGGAAGCGGAGTTCACGCTCGAGGCGTTTGGCGAACAGGCACAGGCCATCACCATCCCACCACAGCAGCTTGACCAGATCGCCGCGTCGGCCGCGAAACACGAACACGTGGCCACCGACAGTAATCACGGGCCTTACTTGATGACCTGGAACGCTGGCTAAACGCCACGCTCGGCACGCTATCGCGCAAGTCCGATACGGTGAACTCCGCTTCCCAGCGGTGTGAAGCGCATCATCGCGCCATCACTGAATTTCCTCAAGACGGTACGACGCAGCTGCTTACCTACTAAAGGCGGTCTGGCATTTCCAAACGTTCAGAAATTCTGCTTTATCGGTGGGGGGCGGCGCTGATCGAAGACCGGGCCGAAAATGGCAATGGCGCGGCTCAGGCGTTCGCCATCTGGTGCACCTGGTGTCGGAGATCGAGGCGAAGTCCGCCGGTCGGAAGCCGAAGCACTACACGATTTCTGACCTCACCGACCTAATTAAGCCTGCATGTCGCGCCGATCCACGCTAGTGTTCGTCCGCGCATCCCCCCGCCTTCGCGGACCGAGAGGTGATAAACGCGGTCAATAATCACTGTCGGAACGCCAACTCCCAATAAGTGACGCTTTGCCTCTACGGCACCCGCAATTAGTTTTTTGTTGGGTCACGCTTGCTCGATGGGCTACCTGGGCCCCGTGGCAAACATCAAGCACACGCAGCCGGACGAGGTCACAGCCTCGCAGCTTACTGTCGATGGCCAGGTAAAATAACGCCAGGTCCCTCGTTCTATCGAAGATTTCGAGTCGAACCCGTATCGCCCAAATTTCGCTGATCCTAAGCGGCGCCTTTTGGCCGACTAGTTTGCCCTTGTTCCAAGGAATCCGAGGGCTGTTGGTGAGTTCAAGTGTTTCCATGATAGACCTCCTTTGAAGGAAGCTTCACTTTGCATCAGGATCTACGCCGTTCAAGCCGCTCTCCTGAATTGTCGGTGTGAGAATCCGCGTATTTTTTCTTCCAAGCAAAATGTTATGCTGCCGCTGGGTGGCCARCGCCTCCATCTCCATAGGCCGGAGCTGCGTGGCAATATGTCAACGTTAGCTGATCACAGTTTTCAGGGGGGAAAAGGATGTCCGACGTGATGAACTGCTGTCCCTGCTGCGACTCAAAGGTAATAGAGTGTTCGTTTGTGAGCAGGATTGACCCGGTCGATTTGACCCTCCCTCCATGTCCTCGCGAACGCCGCGACCCTGTCGTAAGACCCCTCGAATCCTAATTCTTTTAGGTCCTCATGGATCTGCTTTAGCGTGCGTCGCTGCTTGCGCGATCGTGCCGCCTCAGTCTTGAGCATTGCCGAAAGTTGGAAAGCGTATTGGTCGATGGCGCGTTTGGAGCGCCGCTCAGCGTAGGCTGGCTCTATGGTTTCCGAACGCAGATAGCGCCGAACGGTGTTTCGCGAGATGCCCAAACGCCTGGCGATCTCTCTCAATGGGACCTGGTCTCGAATATGCCAGCGTCGAATAATGCCTAGTAATGCCACGTCGATCACTCCAATTCCCCGCTCAGTATCGTGAGCAGGATTGTGTCTTATACGTGGGTCAGATTCGTTTGCAAATTACGCGGTAAAGTGGGTCAGATTTCGCTGCAAATCAACACCTACAGCGAAGAGAATGCCACTTTCAGTGTAGGACTGGCTCTTATCGAGGCTGAGCATCTTGGAAAGGACAACCGAGATCAGAAACGGTCAATGAAGAAAGAGTTCCGCGAGAGCATTTGTTGGATACTGAAGGATCATCCTTATCCCGAAAACTTGCTCGCGCGCTTACCGGCTGCAATATATTCAGAAATAACCACGCAGCGATCCGGCTTGCAACGCGTGCTAACGCTACTTCGTCTGGTGACAGGCCGCGCCATTCCGCGACATGTTATTGCCAGCGTTGCCAACCAAAAAGATCCGCTTAAGCGGATTCGCAGCAATGGCGGAGCTAGATCAACCTTATGGAGTGACGGTCTGCTGGTTTTAAGCGGCACATATGTAGCCGATCGCGAGATAGCGGCGGAAGTATGCGGTATCGCGCTAGCGCGTGATGAGGTCATGTCCCTCAGTACGAAGTCAGCCGGTCCCGCGCCAATAGCGAAATATCGCGCTGAACATGGGCTATAGCAGCATGTCCTGGCTAGTCCCACCCATTTCCCCTTTTACGCGTGGGTTGCGGCTTCATCCGCTCTTACAGAAACGAATTAGATTGCACGCTTAAAATCGACAAGTATCAGATAGACACCATTCTGGATCGACTGACTTGTTCGTCGAAACGCCGACCTGCACGAGTCGGCGTTTTTGCTTTCATTCTTAGCACATCGAAGATAAATCCAACGCACTGACTTGTCTCAGACTTTAATTGCACGTCTCAGACTTTAATTGCATGTCTCAAACTATATTTGTACGAAACACCAGGGAATCACCATTCTTTGTTTTATTCGACCGTCACCGATTTCGCCAGGTTGCGAGGCTTGTCGACGTCGGTGCCGCGGGCCAGGGCGGTGTGGTAGGCCAGCAGCTGAAGGGAGACGACGTGCAGGATCGGGGATAGT
>NZ_JBFRDW010000227.1:0-8477 GCF_052113985.1 Pseudoduganella sp. RAF53_2
GATGTAATCCGGAGGGTGAGCTCGGTTGAGGTGTGTCGGGCGCATAGCGAATTGGGATGACTGGCAGCTAAGCAATAGGAGGTTCGATGTCAGGCGATGTGACTGTTCCGGAAGACTTCCCGCGAGGACCAATCGCATCCCTTAGCGGAGCTCAACCCAAATTGGCCGTTCGCTTTAATAGTGAGGACGGTAAGTACTACTCTGGATATTTACCAAAAGAGCTGGCAAAACGGTTCGAAATATGCGAGGACATAGCCAACCAGCTGGTAGAGAAGTGTCAGCGAAATCGAGCAACCAAGTACGCTGCAATGACCGAAGAGGGAATACTTTCGGGACTGCTGAAAAAGCTTTTGCTCACGCGCTGGGGAAGCGACGAAGAGATGCGCTGGGTTATTCGAAGAACCGCGACTACACTGGGCTGGCCCATACCCGACGCGGCGAGTTGAAACGCTGTCTCGATGAGCGGACTCTCAAAATGAGGTGCCTCGACGTTTTTATTGACCATGATTGCATTGGACAACTCCAAGAAGAAGGCAGATGGAGCTTTACCTATGAGCACGAATGGGCGAGGAGCGCAATCAGTTTTGACCTCTCACCTGCACTTACCCGCACACGGCACGTGCATGTGGATGACGAGCGTAACAGGCACGTGCAATGGTACTTCGAGAATCTACTTCCAGAGGAAGCACTTCAACATTCTATTTTCAAAGAGGCCGGGATTCCCGGAGGAGATACCTTCGCGTTGCTGAAGTATCTGGGAGAGGAATCGACCGGTGCACTTAATTTCCGCGAACCTGGGCAAGAGTTGGCGTGTGACTCAGGCTTAAGAGAGTTGAGTCGCGAGCAGTTAAGCGAACGCATTACGGCACTTGGAACTCGCACAATGGCAGCGTACTCACCCAAGCGAGTCGCCGTCGCTGGCGCTCAACACAAGCTCCTCGTCGTCGTGATGAATGACGGACGACTCTTCGAGCCTGTAGGTACAACAGCTTCCACGCACATACTCAAGCCGGACCATCCGGAGAGTCTTCGATATCCCGCGTCGGCCATCAATGAATACATAGTGATGCGCCTTGCTCGTGCAGCCGGTCTGGAAGTACCTGGAGTTTATCTCACGTACGTGCCTGAGCCAGTTTACATCGTTGAGAGATTTGACCGAGTCGCGCGCCCTCCCCTCAATTTGTCGGTTTCTGAGCAAAGCGCAGACAGCGTTCATGTCGTCGATGCGTGTCAGCTTCTAAACATCGCCCGAACAAACAAGTATCTCGTCGCTACTCTGACAGCACTGCAGCGTCTCATTTCACTGACCACAGATCAGGAACAGACGCGCCAAGCGTTGTACCGTTGGCTCGTCTTCAATGTGCTAATCGGGAACGACGATGCCCATCTAAAAAATCTGTCCTTCTTTGTGTCTAACGAAGGAATAAAACTCACACCGCATTACGACCTGCTTTCGACTGGCCCCTATGCGACTAGGGCCATCACGAATGGTGATGGATGGCCTTGGATTGACATGACAATTGGTTTGCCAGAAGCCCGCTTCTTCGGTCAAGTACGGCGGGCGAATATGCTACGCGCAGGTTGCGAGCTTGGTCTTTCGAGTAGCGCTGCCAGCCAGATCTTGGACGATGTTTTGTTTCGCGTCACCTCTGCTCTTGATGCAGAACTCGACGCCGTCGCGCAGCGGCACGCAGCACTTGAAGGAGCGGCACGAGCTTACATTGCTGGAGAAGCGCACCTGATGCGGATCGTAAGAAGCACAATTTGGAAAGAGATGGCCTGGCGTTTGTCTAGTTAAGCGCACGACCCAAGGTATTAGCAGGCATTTGACTCAATGTCTTGAACAGCTATAAGATGCCAAACATGATTTCGTCGATTTTTTCTATCGCTAGCTATTACGCCTACCGCTTCCGGCGGTAGGAGCTTGCGCATGCAACCCGGTCCGCCATCAGGGGACGGGTTGCGACATCGAGATCTCCTGAGCGGCTAACCACCACTTAAGGAGTTCGTAATGTCTGATGTCTCAAATGACCTGCTTCACCTGCTTGGCGAGCGCGGATTTATCCATCAGTGCACAGATGACCAAGGCTTACGGCAAGCCTTCATGGCTGGCCAGGTCACTGCGTACATCGGCTTTGATGCAACTGCAGATAGCCTGCATGTCGGCCACATCCAWGGTTTAATGCTGATGCGCTGGCTGCAGCGTGCCGGCCACAAGCCATTGCTTCTAATCGGCGGGGCGACAACTCGAATCGGAGATCCAAGCTTCCGAGATACGTCTCGGCCTGTATTGTCTTCCGATGTCATTGCTGCGAACATTCGCGGCATCAAAGATGCATTCCACCGCTTCCTGGGGAGCGACGCCCAGATCGTCGATAACTCAGACTGGCTTGATGGACTAGGCTATCTCGAGTTTCTATCCAACGTAGGCCGCCATTTCAGTGTAAATCGTATGCTTACTTTCGATGCGATCCGCACGAAACTCGAGCACTCGCTCTCGTTCCTTGAGTTCGGCTACACCCTACTCCAAGCGTATGACTTCGTGGAACTGGCAAAAAGGTATGGATGTACACTGCAGGTAGGTGGTGCAGACCAGTGGGCCAACATTATCAACGGCGTTGATTTGGGACGTCGCAACCAGGTCAAGACTCTGTATGGGCTAACGATGCCGCTGCTGACGACGAGCGATGGGCGAAAGATGGGTAAGTCCGCCAATGGTGCGGTGTGGTTGAACGCTGACCGATTGAAGCCATTCGACTACTGGCAGTTTTGGCGCAACGTAGATGATCGCGATATCGGACGGTTTCTCGCTTTGTTCACGGAGTTGCCAATGGACGAAGTCCATCGCCTGGCTGCACTAGAGGGGGCTGAACTAAACAACGCTAAGGTCGTCCTAGCGTCGGAAGCGACTCGTTTAGCTCATGGAGATGACGCAGCTAATTACGCTGCTCGCGGAGCCAACGCGGCATTCAACAATGAAATTGATAGTGCAGACCTACCGACTGTGACGTTAGGTCGCGCACAACACGCGGCCGGCATCACGCTGGGCGAACTCGCGGTCCTAGCTGGACTCTGTACCTCGAAGAGCGACGCACGTCGTCTAGCTGCTGGTGGCGGTCTGCGCCTCAATGGAGTRGCGGTTTTGGACGCAGACAAGAGCGTGAATGCCGAGGTAGGCCAGGTACACCTTTCCGCTGGTCGAAAGCGACATGTACGAATTGAACTCGGCGACTAACCCCCAAGCTACGCCTCTCCGAATTTACTGTCTTTAATACCGACAATGCTTGCCTTGGCACCACATGTCGCTGCGGCGCTAGGCAATCATCACTCTTCGGATAATGCGATGGCAGCGGTACTCCCTTGTACGCGTTCAGGATTTGGCTCCTGGATACACATGGCGCGCAAGCAAAGTCTTCGAGGCTACACCGCATGGCTGACTGTGATCCTGTTCAGATCAAAGTGGCAACTTAAACGCCGTGGCCGAAATTAGCAATAATTGTCAGTCCAGCGTTCAGCGGAATTGCATAATGGCAGCACCTTGCGCGTTAAGAGTTGACGTCGCATGTCAACATAAGCGAATTTATGCAAGACGACGATAGCGGGAGTAAACGATATGCCGGCGGCATCACTCTGTGCGAGCTTGTAGTCCTAGCTGGACTCTGCGCCTCAACGGGCGATGCACGTCGTTTAGCTGCTGCTGGAGGTTTGCGGCTCAATGGGATCGTGGTCGCTCATGCGGACAACGGCTTGAATGCCGAGGTACGCCAGATACGCCTTTCGGCTGGCAGAATGCGACATGTACGAATTGAACTTGTCGACTGAGCTTCGGCTTAGTCGCTTGAATTTTGCGGTTCTCAATATCGACAAGCTTGCCCGTTACCGCATGTCGCGCTGGCTGGAATAGTTTGCATTCTTCGTGCGAGAATACTAGAAAGTTAGATCTTTAATGCTGATGGAAGAATTATTTCTAATTGTCGGCTGCGTCATTGGATTAGGGTTTGTTACGCTTTCAACCCGTGCACTGAGGGCCGGATCCGCGTCCAAACGTTGGCGCCAAGTGGGCGGTGTAGTGCGCCACGTGGTAATCGAGTCTCGCCGGGGCGACATCGATTCAAAACTCGATGTATTCACCGCGAGAGTCGACTTCGAGTATGTGTTCGAAGATGCGCGCTATCGCAATGGACAGTATGTCGGTGAAAGCAACGAAGATCGCGACATTGTCATGCATTGCGCGCGCGATTTTATCGCAGGCAAGTACATTGATGTTTACGTTGACCCGCAACAGCCGCAGCAGAGCACACTCTATCCTGGCATGAAGTCGGGACATGTTTGTTTGTTCTTATTCGGCATTGGCGTGCTAGGATTTTCGCTATGGCGCCTCTTGAAATGAGAAGATGAGGCGAACCGGCGGCTTGTCAAGGTTAGGGCCTCAGCAGCTTAAGTCAGGACATTCGATCCGCAGCAAGCCTGGCTTCACTGCGACGCGAAATATTCGCAATCAAAGGTCTGACAACCAGAGTGAACCGCGCCAGCCCGGCGACAATGTGGCGCTGTGCGCGAATCCGACAAACTTGCGGAGGAGCGTTCACATCGGGCGAGCAGGAGCCGTACAGCAATTGGATATCGCGCGCTTGAAAACAGAGGTGCAAAATGCCGCAGCAGCTTGGCGACGGTGCAGACGAGTATACGGTGGTCGCAAGTAGCTGGCTCAAGCAAAGCGCCATTACATACAGCAGGGGGAACGCTTTTCTTTCAATCTCAAAAAAGCTCAACCGCTAGCTCAAGAACCGCCAGCATGAGAGCGACCACAAGCCAACTTGTTCCGCTTGACGCATAACGTAGATGATTGCGACGCGGGGCGGTTCATAGCTTTGTTCACGGAGTTACTGATGGACGAAGTCTATCGCCTGCCTGCCCTAGTGGGACCCGAACGGAGCGAAGCTCGGTTGTCCTGGCCTCGGGTTGCTCGTCGGCTAGTTGCTGGGCGTGAGCTGCGTTTCAATGGAGCAGCCATGTCGGGTGCAGACCAGAGCGTAAATGCTAAGGTAGGCCAGATACACCTTTTTGCTGGTTGAACGCGACATCCACGACTTGAACCGGTCGACTGAGCTCGTCCAAATACACTGACCGCGTCACAGCACCTTATCATTTCAAGGGCGCGCAGACGCAAAACTTTGATAAAGTTTAAGTACGATATTGCAGATGCCAGCTCTATAATCATAGATATGACTTATATCTCAATAAGGAACTATGGGAATCATTGATTTTCGCGAGATCGTCTCACCAAAAGCAGACCATGCGTCAGTTAAAGACACGCCGATTGGCAAATCATCTCTTCCAGACGATTTCGAGACATTTTGCCTTGACTTTTTCACATCGGTTCGTCCCACTGTCATTTTCGAGCAGATTTCAACCGGTGCAGATAATGGGATTGATTTAGGGGTGAAAGAAACCTTCAGCGATGGAAGCAAAATACGATGGCTTGTGAGCTGCAAACACAAAGCTCACTCAAAGGCAGCGGTCTCTGAAGACGAGGAAAAAAACATTCTTGAGAGAGTTTTCAAATGGGATTGTGACGGCTTCATTCCATTTTATACAACTTCACCTTCAACTAAAGTGAAGTCGCTAATAGAAGGTGTAGAGAAAGCTGGGAAACTAATCGACTGGTATCTGAAAGACCGGATCGAGCGTGATTTGCTTAGATCTGCGGAAGGAATTCAAATGGCAGCAAGATATTTCCCGAAATCAATGGTCAACCACTACACCACATTTATCAAGACGATGCCAAGGTACTCCACTAGTGATGTCAGTATTGAAGGTAACATGGCCARCATTGCTGGCTTTCGTCACTATTTTTCCGACACCGCGGAGGAAGAGGTTTTGGCAATCAAGGAGCACTTAGTCGAGTCGGCCAACCTTTTCGCGACAATGGATGCTCACACACCCTATTTTGTAGCCGCCCTAAAAGACGCCATCCAGCTGGCGCCTGATTTCTTTGATGTTGAACGGACACCAGAGGGCTTAAAGGACTTCGCTTACGTGAGCCCGACATGGTGTTCTTATTCCCTCTGCCGCGCGAGTCTTGATAAGGAGAATGGTCGTGGCCTTTCGTTTGCGTATTTTGTTGCCGCAGTATGGATTTTTTGGGATTACTCTAGAGCGAATATAGTTTTTGCCGAAAGTATGGCGCTTCGAAGCCGGTCGTCATTTTCCGACGAACTAACTCCGAATAAAATTAATACTTTGCAAAAATACAAGAAATTTCAAGAATTAGTTATGCATCAAATGTCTAAAGGCCTGCTTTCGCCTGGACTGATAGGCCTCAAGCTTCAAGAAGAGATGAGAGATATCGTGACACGCCTTTTTGCCTACGCGAATCCAATTCCACATCCTCAAATACAAAAATAGGAATACGTTGCCTGAGCTTTGCTGATTGGCATGTATTTACCTTGGCTGCTCAGGCTAACCCGCTCTCTTTGGCGAGCAAGCTTAGCTAATTAGCTTTTCCACCTCGTCGGAAAAAGCCGGAAGCGGTCGGATGCGATGATCACCCCGAGTTCTCGACAATCGTCGGTACGTACCAAGCGAATGCCTTTGGCCTGTACGACATGCTAGGCAATGCAGGGGAACAGGTCGAAGACTGCCAGCATTTAAACTATGAAGGCGCGCCGACGATGAAAGCGCCTGGATCAACGGCTGCGCCCCATTCGATGGTGGAATAATGGTAATCCATCGTGGCGGAAGTTATAACAGCGGCGCAATCGGTGCCAGCCCGACCTATCGCGGGCATACCAGCACCGATAATCGCAACAGCGTGGCCGAGAGATTCCGTATTGCTGAGGATTTGACAGACAACACCGACAAAACCACAGGGACAACTGCGTTTGAAAGAGAACTGACCTCAGCGCAGGCCGCGGAGCTCGGCAAACATGCAAAGCCTCAAAGATAAAAGATCAATCCGGCCTTCGCTGACCGTTACCAATCATAAAAATGGGGCACTCAAATTCGAGACCCCACTTCGCGCAATACTACCCGGATCACGTTGACTCACCGGTGCACTTTCTCCTTCCGGACACATCAGCGAGACCCATTAGTGCTTCATTTCCTCGCCGCTGCTTGCCGTGATTAGTTCATGCGCTGAACCGCGAACGGTACTGATCACGAATTCATGCAGCCAGCCATAACGACCGTCCAGTAAACACAACATACCGTCTTCACACGCTTGGTGGTGCTCGACCCGTTGACTCGGACTGGCGATTAGTAGTCCGCATTGCAGCAGAGAGGCCTCATGTATGTCTTTTTCGAATTTCCAGCGATGCGTGGCAGTAATCCACATGCATTTGTCAGCAAACGCGACAGTTGCCGTGAGAACCTACTTCCATGCATAGCAGTATCGATATTTGCGTAATAGGTTACTGAAGTATGACTTCGTTGAACTAGCAAGAAGGCATGGCTGTGGTGCAGACCAGTGAACCAACATTATCAACGGCGTTCACCTGGGACGTCGCACCCAGGCCCAGACGCTGTATGGACTAACGATGCCTCTGCTGACCACGAGCGATGGGCGAAAGATGGGAAAGTCCACCAATGATGCGGTATGGCTGAACGCTGACGGACGGAACCCATTCGACTACTGGCAGTTTTGGCGCAACGTCCATGATCACGAAGTCGGACGATTTTTCGCCTTGTTCGCGAAGTTACCGATGGACGAAGTCCATCGTCTGGCTGAACTGAAGGGGGCTGAATTCGACGACGGTAAGGTTGTTCCGTCCCGCAAAGGTCGATGCGCCTAAGCGAAAGTAGTCGCGCAGATCGGCGTCTGTGAGCTGCTTAAAAATTTCGCGCTGCGAAGAATGCTCCTGGTTCCACGGCGCAAAAACGAAATATCGGTCGATTTTTCTGCTTGGCAGTCTTGATACAAGTAGAGAACTTTCCACAAGAACAGGAGAAGAAATGGGTTTAATCACTAGTTTTGGAACARATCAGATTGCTGCGTTGAGCGCGGGCCAAGTTTCTGCTATTTCGGCAGCTGATTTGATGGCATTGACGTCGGACCAAATTGCGGCGCTTACCACTGTACAAATTCCAGCGTTATCAACGCAACAGATCGCACAAGCCTTTGGCAGCGATCAAACAAAAGCTTTGACGTCTGCTCAAACTAGTGTCTTAAATTCATCCCAGATCGCATCGTTTACTACAGCCGGGTTGGTTGCGATGGAAACGATGGATTTCGCGGCAATCAGTACCAGTGCAATCACAGGATTGAGTACTAACCAGCTCGTGGCGCTGAGCACCGACCAGATTGTGGCGCTGACTCAGGCGCAAGCCGCTGCCCTGTCGTCGAAACAGTTCCTTGCTCTGACCAGCGATGAGATCGCCGCATTGCAGACGCAAGACCTGAACGCGATCAAAATTTCGACACTGGCAGCAATGGGCTCAGCGCAGGTCGCAGCGCTGACGACCGACCAGGTAAAGGG
>NZ_JBFRDW010000228.1:0-8392 GCF_052113985.1 Pseudoduganella sp. RAF53_2
GTCCAACAACACAGTGTACGCGGATGCCGATGGCAATATCGCCTACTTCCACGGTAACTTCGTGCCAGTCCGCGATACCAGGTTCGATTACACCAAACCGGTGGATGGCAGCAATCCGGCCACGGACTGGAAGGGCATTCACGCGGTGAAAGACACCATCCAGCTCTTCAATCCGAAGAATGGCTGGATTCAGAATACGAACAACTGGCCATTCTCCGCCGCCGGCGCATACAGCCCGCGTCCGCAGGACTATCCGGCCTATATGTCGATGAATCCAGAGAACGCACGCGGCATCCACGCCGTGCGCGTGCTGCAGAACAAAAAGGACTTCACGCTGGAGAGCCTGATCGCATCGGCTTACGACAACCAGCTGACCGCCTTCGAGCCGCTGCTGCCGCTGCTGGTGCGCGCTTATGACGAGGCGCCGGCCAGCGACCTGGCGAAGGCTTCGCTGACCGAGCAGATCTCGCTGCTGCGCGACTGGGACATGCGCTACACGCTGAACTCCATCCCGACTTCGCTGGCCATCTACTGGATGCAGGATCTGGTGAAGGTCTACGGCCCGGAGGCCAAAACGAAAGGCGTTTTGGTGCTGGACTATCTGGCCACCAGTGTCACGCCGCAGCAGCGCCTGGAAGCCCTGGTGCGCGCTTCGCAAAAGCTGGATAACGACTTCGGCACCTGGAAGACGCCATGGGGCGAAATCAACCGCTTCCAGCGCCTGACCGGCGACATCGTGCAGCCCTTCGACGACAGCAAGCCAAGCATCCCGGTCGCATTCGCATCGGGCAACTGGGGCTCGCTGGCGGCCTTCGGCATGACGTCCAAGCCGCACACCAAGCGCATTTACGGTGAGCGCGGCAACAGCTTCGTGGCAGCGGTGGAATTCGGTCCGCACATTCGCGCCAAGAGCATTCTGGCGGGCGGCGAGAGCGGCGACCCTGCATCGCCGCACTTCACCGACCAGGCGGAAATGTATGCGCGTGGTGAGTTCAAGGATGTGCTGTTCTACAAAGAAGACATCGAAAAGAATCTTGAGCGCAAGTACCATCCGGGTGAATGACCGGATTGTTTGAGCCAGCTCAAACAGGGTAGGGGGGATATGGCTTTTTCTCAAGGCGGATCGGCGCACAATGTGCTGCAGGTCCGCTCAGTTGGGAGGCCGCCATGTCCTCGAATACCGCAAGCCACAGTCAGAAAATCGAAGACTTCATTTTCGTGCGCGAGCTGAATGAAGTCTTCCTCCTCCTTGATCACATCTCCGGCCGCTGGGACAAAAGCCTTTACGGCAACGGCATCGCCGATGATGGTTCACCCCACATCAAAGAACTTTGCGCCATCGGCCTCACGCCTGCTGAAAGCGACACCGATCGCGTGCTGCAGGCCGTCAGGCTACTGTGCGCGAAGGACAGGCTGAATGCCGTGGCGCGTCCCGCCACCGGTATGACCATCGCCTTCACGCTGATGGTGGTTGGCGAAGAAAACCCGCGCAAACTGCGTAACTGGTTCCGCAATCTGGCTTACCGCGGCAATCGTGGCCACGATGCTGCACCGCTGCGGCCACGCCACGCAATCTATTGGGACATGCCTACCCGTCTCACACTCGCACGCTACGCTTTTCCGGGCCTGATCGATGCAGCCAAGCGCTTTAACCGGCGCGTGTTCCTGATCGTGCTGCTGCTCCTGATTGGGCTGGTGCTGACCTGTGTGATGTCGTGGCACGTCACTGGCGGCAACGTGATCCTGCAGCATCTGGACGCACTGTCGCAGCAGCATGCGGCGGTGGTGAAGTCCATCAGCGACGCCGAACTGCGCTTCACGTCCGACGAACAGGCGCGCCGTGCGAAATCCGGGGCTGTGACGCCGGAGCCGGTACAAGCGGTGCAGTATTGCCTGGCGGTGGACGAAGCGGGCCTCGCGCATTACCGCAATACCGAGGAATACCAGCTGTGCACGCGGCGCCGCCAGATTGAAACGCAAATGACCGCGGTGCGCACCAATCTGCGCAACTGGCTCCAGCCATGGAAGGATTGCTATGGCCGCGTGTCCGCCTGGTTCAGCACTCCGCACGAAAAGGCTGTGGAGGAGATCCAGAAGCGCGGCACGGAAGAACTGGCGCAAATCGTCACGCTGGTGGTCGGCACCGCCGTGCTGCCGCTTTGCTACGGCATTCTCGGCGCGGGAGCTGCTGTGGTGCGCGGGCTGTGGGCTAAGATGCGCGAAAGCCTGCTGTCGCCGCGCGATTACACGCTGGCGCTGCTGCAGCTGGCGCTGGGGGCGACAATCGGCGCCTGCATCGCGCTGTTCATCAACCCGTCAGGCCAGACGCCGGGCGCCGAAATCAGCTTGCTGGGCAACTGGGGCTTGAGCAGCTCCGCGCTCTCATTCATCGCGGGTTTCGGCGTCGAAGGCGTATTCCTGGCGCTGGAGAGCTTTGTCCGGCGCGTCTTCAACGTTGCTGACCCCAGCCGCACTATCCACTGAGCGGGTGAAGAAGACGGGAAGGCAGAACAGGTACAGCGCGGCGCCCGCAATCCATGCCGTACCGGGGAAGGTGTCGCGTGTGGCGACATACAGGGGGCTAAGCAGCAGCGGTCCGCCCACCGATGCCAGCGCGCCGACGCTGGCCAGCACACCCTGCAAGCGTCCCTGGAATTCCGGTCCCACGCGCGCCGACAGCAGCGATTGCAGAGCCGGTACTGCCGTGCCGCCCACGCAAAATAGCGGCATCAGCGCAAACGCCATCCAGCCCTGGCCTGCCAGCGCGATCAGGATATAGGCCGCGCTGTCGCTGACGATACCAATTAGCAGGCCGCGCTTTTCGCCAAAGCGCGAGGTAATCGGGCCAACCACGAAAGCCTGGGCCAGCGCATGGAACACACCGAAGCAGGCCAGCGATATGCCGACCGTCATGCCGTCCCAGTGGAATTTGTCCTGGCCGTACAGTACCCAGATGGTTCCGCCAACCTGGCCCACCACGGCAACCGCGCCGAACGCCAGCACCATGGGGCCGAGCGACTGGAAGCGCAGCAGCCAGCGCAAAGGCTCGAAAGGATTCAGTCCGTGCGGCTCCGTCGTTGCATTGGCAGGGCGCGATTCAGGCAGGAAGCGCAGGACCAGGAGCAGATTGATGCAGCCCAGCGCCGCTGCTGCGATGAAGGGCGCGCGCACCCACACGTCGCCCAGCACACCGCCGATCACGGGGCCGGCAATGAAGCCCACGCCCATCGCAGCACTTAACTGGCCGAAGCGGCGTGCGCGGTCTTCCTCTGGCGTGATGTCGGCAATCGTGGCGGACAGCACGGAAATGCTTGCACCCGCCGCGCCTGAAATCGCGCGGCCAATCAGCAGCAGCCAGAAGGTCGGCGCCACCGCCATGAACAGGTAGTCGATCGTGATGCCGGCCAGGGACGCCAGTAATACCGGGCGGCGTCCGAAGCGGTCGCCAAGGCTGCCCATTAGCGGGGCACAGACGAATTGCATCAGGCAGTAGATCGAGAGGAACAGGCCGTACTGCCAACCGAAGTTGGCTTCCTGGCCGACCTGCCGCAGCAGGCCGGGAAAGATGGGCATGACAAGCCCAATGCCGACACCATCAATGGCGGCCGTCGCCCAAATGGGCAGATAAGCGTTTTTCATTTTCTGAGCTAGTGCGGGCCGGGGCAGAGTCGACGTGCTCCGCCTGCCGGACCGGCCACTATACCTCAGATTGCATCAATTGCATCGAGGGCATTTCGCAGATCCTGCAAAAGATCTTCCACTGCTTCGATGCCGACGGAAAGGCGAATCAGGCCGTCGCCGATGCCCAGCAAGGCGCGCTGCGGTGCGGGGATGGAGGCATGCGTCATCAGGGCAGGATGCTCGATCAGGCTTTCCACGCCGCCCAGGCTTTCGGCCAGCGCGAACACTTCGCAGCGTTCCAGAAAGCGGCGCGCGCCAGCCAGGTCGGTATCGAGGTCGATGGAGATGATGCCGCCGAAGCCGTCCATCTGCTGTTTGGCCAGCGCGTGCTGCGGGTGCGATTCCAGACCGGGGTAGAACACCTTGCGCACCCTGGGCTGCTGCTCCAGCCAGCGAGCGATATGCAACGCGCTTTCGCAGTGGCGCTGCATGCGGATGGCCAGTGTCTTCACGCCGCGCAGAGCGAGGAAGCTGTCGAACGGACCAGCGATGGCGCCAACGGAATTCTGCAGGAAGGCCAGCTGCTCGCGCCATGCCGACTGGCGCTCTTCACCGGCCACCACGGCGATGCCGCCGATGATGTCGGAGTGGCCGTTCAGGTATTTGGTGGCGGAATGCACCACGATGTCGAAGCCGAATTCCAGCGGGCGCTGGACGATCGGGCTGGCGAAAGTGTTGTCCGCAATCGCGATGATGCCACGCTCACGGCAGATCTGGGCAATGCGGCGCAGGTCGGCCAGCTTCAGCATCGGATTGGTCGGCGTTTCGACCCAAACCATTTTCGTGTTGGGACGAATTGCGGCCAGCAGGTTCTCCGGATTGGTCAGATCCACATAGCTGAAATCCAGACCCGCGCTGCGGCGGCGCACGCGCTCGAACAGGCGGAAAGTGCCGCCGTACATATCGTCGCCGGCAATGATGTGCGAGCCCGAGTCGGCGATTTCCAGTACGCTCGAAATCGCAGCGAGGCCGGAGGCAAAGGCGAAACCCTGCGCGCCGCCTTCCAGGTCCGCCACGCAGCGCTCCAGCGCCCAGCGCGTGGGATTGTGCGAACGGCCGTAATCCAGGCCTTTGTGGACGCCTGGGCTTTGCTGCACGAAGGTCGAGGTGGCGTAGATCGGCGGCATGATGGCGCCGGTCGTCGGGTCGGGAGATTGGCCTGCATGGATGACGCGGGTCGCCAGGTGGGATTTGAATTTTTTCTCGTTCAAGATAGAGTCCTGCGCAGATGGTTGAGGAGGTCGTAGCGGGTAATCAGTCCATAGAATTTATCACCTTCAGCCACGATGGCGGTCAGGCCGCGGTCAAGGGTGCTGCGCAGCGCATCCATGCTGTCGCCGGGCGCCAGCGTTTCAATGCGGGTGGTCATGGTGCCGCTGACCGGGCCGGTGAAGCGGCTGGCGTCCTTCTCCACCTTGAACAGGATGTCCGATTCGTCGATGATGCCGGTCAGGCGGCCGCTCTCGATTACAGGCAACTGGGCCAGATCGGCGGAGCGCATGCGGTTGAAGGCGATCAGCAGCGTGTCGGTCGGCGCCACGCTGACCACATCACCGTTTTCGAAACGGCGGCCGATCAGGTCGCGCAGGTCGCCGAGGCGAGGACGCTGGATCAGGCCCTGGTCGAACATCCAGGCATCGTTGTAGACCTTGGACAGATAGCGCGTGCCCGTATCAGGCACCAGCGTCACCACGCGTCTGGCGGTCTTTTGTTCGCGGCAGTATTTCAGCGCAGCGGCCAGCAGCGTACCGGTCGAGGAGCCGCCGAGAATACCCTCGGCTTGCACCAGTGTGCGGGCGGCTTCAAAACTCTCCTGGTCGGTGATAGTGTAGGCCTGCTTGAAAGCGCTCATGGTCGCGTTGTTTGGAATGAAGTCCTCGCCGATGCCTTCCACGGCCCAGGAGCCGGTCACGTCGGACACCTGGCCCGTCTTGACGTATTCGGTCAGAATCGAACCCTTGGGATCGGCCAGCACGAACTCCGTGGATGGCGACACTTTCTTGAAGTAGCGCGACAGGCCGGTCAACGTGCCGCCGGAGCCGACGCCCACGACCACCGCATCAACCTCATGGCCCATCTGTTCCCAGATCTCGGGGCCGGTCGTGGTTTCGTGCGCAAGCGGATTGGCGGGATTGTTGAACTGGTCGGCAAAGAAGGCGTCGGGGATCTCGCTTGCCAGCCGCGCCGCGTAATCCTGGTAATACTCGGGGTGGCCCTTGCCAACATCGGAGCGCGTCATATGCACTTCCGTGCCGAGCGCCTTCAGGTGCAGCACCTTTTCCGTGGCCATCTTGTCCGGCACCACCAGCACCACGCGGTAGCCCTTGATGCGGCCGACCAGCGCCAGGCCCAGGCCCGTATTGCCGGCAGTGGCTTCAACGATGGTGCCGCCCGGTTTCAGGCGGCCGTCGTTCTCGGCGGCTTCGATGATGGACATGCCTATGCGGTCCTTGATGGAGCCGCCGGGGTTCTGCGATTCGAGTTTGAGGAAGAGGCGGCAGGGACCGGTATCGAGGCGGGTAACTTCGACCAGGGGGGTATTGCCGATCAGGCCGTAGAGCGCGGCCGTGCGTTCTTTTTGCATGCTGACTCCTTGCAGTCGCCAGGGCAAGCGATTGTGTCGCCGGCCCTTTGTTGAAAAGCGCGCATTGTCGAACGCGCTCGCTGAACAAAGAAGGAATGTTTTCGCACTAAGTTATGCGGATTCCGGATGCACTCAGAGTATGCGCCATTTTGTATAATCGCGTACCGCCGGAGACCGGCTTAACTAAAACACAACACCGCTGTGGCAAAACTCTACTTCCGCTACTCCGCGATGAACGCGGGCAAATCGACTGCAATGCTGCAGGTGGCTCATAACTACGAAGAGCAGGGCCAGGCCGTGCGTCTGTTCACGGCTGCCATCGACAACCGCTACGGCGTGGGCAAGGTGACGTCCCGCCTCGGTCCCCAACGCGAGACCGAACTGTTCGACGCCAATACCAACTTCCTGGCCGAAATCGAGAAGAAGGTAGCTTGCGTGCTGATCGACGAGGCGCAATTCCTGTCCACCGCCCAGGTCGTGCAATTGCACCAGCTGGCGCAGACCAAGGGCATTCCCGTGATCTGCTATGGCCTGCGTACCGACTTCCGCGGCGAACCATTCCCAGGCTCAGCTTATCTGCTGGCCCTGGCGGACGACATCGAAGAAATCAAGAACATCTGCACTTGCGGCAAGAAAGCCACCATGAATATCCGCGTGGACGAGCAGGGCAATCGCATCCGGGAAGGCGAGCAAATAAGTATTGGTGGAAACGAAGCTTATCGACAAGCATGTGGTCGTTGTTTCTATACTTCGTAACAAAGACGTAATAATTGCCGTGTAGCATCGCCCGATCAGTAATGCTGGGAGGGCCTCGATGCGACCGGATGCTTTGTATGCAAAAACCCCTGCGGGTCAGCAGGAGGTGCAGGCGCGCCGTGCGGGCCTGACCGCGCGCCAGCGAACCCTGCTGATCATGCTGGACGGACGCAAACCTTTGTCGGCGCTGCTGCCGCTGCTGCCGATGGAAGAGCTGGTGCCGGCGCTGGAAGCATTGCTCAGTCTTGGCTTCATCGCCGATCCGGCTGCGCTGGTGCCGAAGCGCGAACCAAAACTGGCCGAGGCTAAGTCCCTGATGCGTCAAAGTGCCGAGAAATACCTCGGCCTGCTGGCCGCCGATCTGGTGCGCCGCATCGAGATGGCGAAAGATGAAGCCCAGGTCCAGCATGCACTGGGCATGTGGCATATGGCCATGCGCGATTCCAAGTACGGCAAGGACGTCGCTGGTTCGCTGCTCGAACAGACCCGCAGCCTGCTTGAAGCTTAAGCGCGTTCCTCAGGACGCAGCGTCAATACGCGCACACCGTTTTTCGTGACGGCCACCGTGTGCTCGAACTGCGCGGACAGTTTGCCGTCGCGCGTGACGACCGTCCAGCCATCCTCTTCGGTCTCCACGGCATCGCGGCCTTCGTTCAGCATCGGCTCRATGGTGAACGCCATGCCTTCACGTAGCACCAGGCCTGTTTGCGGGCGTCCCCAATGCAGCACTTGCGGCGGCTCATGCATTTCGCGGCCGATGCCGTGTCCGCAATAGTCCCGTACGACAGAATAGCCGCTGCGTTTGGCATGGCGCTCGATTGCATGGCCCACATCTCCCAGCCGCGCACCGGGACGGACTGCGTGGATGCCGCGCCACATGGCCTCATACGTCACCTGCACCAGCCGCCGGGCGGAAGGTGAGACGGCGCCGACAAGATAGGTTTTGCTGGAGTCCGCGATAAAGCCATTCTTCTCCAGCGTGATATCGAAGTTCACTATATCGCCGTCCTGCAAGATATCGGACTCGGACGGCACGCCATGGCAAACCACGTTATTGCGCGAGGAGTTCAGCGCATAGGCAAAGCCGTACTGCCCCTTGCTGGCAGGGCGCGCCTCGAGTTCGTTCACGATGAAGCTGTCCACCAGATCGTTGACCTGCATGGTCGACATGCCGATCAGGCTTAGCGCATCGAGGCGGCCAAATACGCTTGCCAGCAGCCTACCGGACTCCGCCATCAAGGCGATTTCTTCGGGCCGCTTGGTCATGATGCCGCCATCGCCGCAGGCGGCTCGACGCCCGCAGCGCGCAACTCCCGCGCGACGATTTCATTGAACGTCAGCGTAGGATTCATTTCGCACAGCATGCCCATC
>NZ_JBFRDW010000229.1:0-8353 GCF_052113985.1 Pseudoduganella sp. RAF53_2
CGGCAACCGTCCGCGCCTGCGGCAGGGGCACGGCATACGTCGGCCGCACCTGCGCCTGCGGCGCCGGCGCGGGGGTCGGCGTGGGGTGATGACGTGCCGGCCGTGCCGCGAGCCGCGGCTCACCAGCCACGTGCGGCTGCCGCGCGCTCGCAAGCCAGCGGTCCGGTGACGGACGAGGAAATCGCAGCGATGGACTGGCCGGAGCTGCAAGCGGCTGTGAAATCGTGCACGCGCTGCAACCTGTGCAAAACGCGCGAAACCGCCGTCACTGGTCGCGGCGACGAGCAGGCAAGCTGGCTGGTGCTCGATACTGCGCCAAATCAGGACGATGAAGAATTCGCCGAGCCGATCACCGGTAATCCTGGCCGCCTGCTGGACAATATGCTGCGCGCAGTGAATCAGAGCACGGAGAAGGGCGCGTATATCACCACGCTGGTGAAATGCCGTCCCGCGAACGAAGACGGCAGCCAGCGCCTGCCGACCGCGCAAGAGCTGCAAGCCTGCCGTCCGTATCTGGAACGCGAGTTGCAGCTGACGCAAGCGAAGGTCGTGGTCGCCGTCGGCCATACCAGCGCCAAAGGTCTGCTCGGCGCCGCCGCGCGTGGACGCATCATGCTGCACGGCGAAGTGCCGGTCGTGGCAACCTATCATCCAACCGACCTGCTGAAGCGGCCGGAAGAAAAGGCCAAGGCATGGGCCGACCTGTGCCTGGCCAAGTCCGCCCATGCCGGACGCCGCTAAACCGGCAGCATCCACTTACCAGGCGCGCTTCCAGCGCACATGGGGCCACCTGACGCGCCCCCATGTGCGCGCACTGGCCTGGCTGCTTGATTCCCCCGACCTGCTCGATGCGAACAGCGCTCACTGGCACGGTAAGATCGCGGCACTTGGCGCGCCAACGCCCGCCGTCGCCAACTGGCTGGCCGACCTCGACGCCGATCCGACGCCGGTCGAGCAAGCCCTCGGCAACCGCTTCTACTCACGCCTTGGCCTGTACGCTGAAAAGCTGATGGCCTTCTATTACGCCGAACAAGGCGTACTGGCCGCGCACGGCCTGCAAATCCGCGATGGACGCAATGGCACCATCGGCGAATTCGACTTCCTGCTGCGCGAGGAGGGCGGCTTGCGCCATATCGAATTCGCGACCAAGTTCTATCTGCTCGATGGCCAACCCGATCCGGGCAAATTCAATCACCTCGTCGGACCAAATCTGGCCGATACGCTGGGGCTCAAGATGCGCAAGATCTTCAGCCATCAGCTGCAAATCTCGCGGCATCCGGCCGCGCAGCTGGTGCTGCCGGAGCCGGTCGTGAAAGCGCAGGCGCTGGTGAAGGGCTGGCTGTTTTACGAAGAAGGCAGGGAGTGGAATATTGAAGGCGTGTCGCCCGGCCATTGCCGCGGATATTGGCGCACCTTGTCCGCACAAGCCGCGGCGGAAGGCGAGCGCTTCGTGGTCATGCCGCGCCTGCAGTGGCTGGCGCCGCTGAAGATCGCTGCAGCGCGCCCGGCGCTGGGCGAGGCTGCGCAACTGCCGCCAACACCGGCGCCGCTGACGCGCGACGAGTTGCTGCAAGTGCTAGCTGAAAAATTCGCCATCGATCCATCGCCTGTGATGGTCGCGACGGTGGCCGAGGCGGATGGCTGGCTGGTGGAAACGGAGCGCGGCTTCGTGGTGCCGGACGACTGGCGCGACCGAGCCCGGACGCGCCGTGAAAGCGGAAGCCTGCCGCTGTAGGGCGGATCGTCCGATCCGCCGTGCCCGAACAGCGTTAGTGCTTGTGCTCGCCGATCAGCGCAAGCGAATCGTGCTCGCGCTGGTTGGCTGCATGCACGCGCATCACCATCAGCATGGTTCCCGCGACGAAGAGCCCGAACAGCACGATGATGACATTGAGATCCAGGCGCAGGCGCAGCATCAGCGAGTAGATGGCCAGCATGGTCAGGATCGACAGATTCTCATTGAAGTTCTGTACGGCGATCGAATGGCCAGCGCTCATCAGCACGTGGCCGCGGTGCTGCAGCAGGGCGTTCATCGGCACGACGAAGAAACCGGACAGAATGCCGACCAGTACCAGCAGCGGATACGCCAGATAAGTCGTATCGACGAAGATCATGCCCATCACGATCACGCCCATCGCGATACCCAGCGGGATCACGGTCAGCGATTTGCGCAGGCTGATGAAACGGGCYGACAGCGCCGCGCCCAGCGCCACACCGATTGCGACCATGCCGACGGTGCTGGTGGCCTTGTCAAAGCTCATGTGCAGCGATTTCTTGGCCCACTCCAGCACGATCAGCTGCAGGGTTGCGCCGGCGCCCCAGAACAGGGTGGTCACGGCGAGGGAAATCTGGCCCAGCTTGTCCTTCCACAGGATCACGCAGCAGTTGGAGAAGTCGGTGATCAGCTTGACCGGATTGCGCTCCTGATGAGGATAGACGCAGCCGGTATCGGGAATCTTCAGATTGAACAGGGCCGCCAGCACATACGTACCGCCGACCACGCACAGCGCCATTTCGGTGGTGGTGTCGATGCCGGTGTCGATGTAAGGAAGGTCGATACTCATCAGCCAGGCCGACACGCGGCCCGCGACCAGTGCACCGCCCATTACGGTGCCGAAAATAATCGAGGTCACCGTCAAACCTTCAATCCAGCCATTTGCCGCCACGAGTTTCTCGGCGGGAAGCAATTCGGTCAGGATGCCGTATTTAGCCGGCGAATAAATCGCCGCGCCAAAACCCACGACCGCATAAGCAGCCAGCGGATGCACATGCGTGAAAATGAGAATGCAGCCGAAAATCTTAATCAGGTTCGCAATGAACATGACGCGGCCTTTGGGCAGCGCGTCAGCGAAAGCGCCCACAAATGCAGCCAAAAGCACGTAAAACAGCACAAACGACAGCTTCAGGAGCGGCGTAATCCACGCCGGGGATTTCATGGAAACGAGCAGGTCGATCGCCACGAACAACAATGCGTTGTCCGCCAGCGACGAAAAGAACTGCGCTGCCATGATGGTATAAAAACCACGATTCATTCTGGGGCCCGAAAACTTATCTCGGCATGCTTTATACCATGGAAAGGGTGGTTTCCCAAGAAATCACACCCGTGCCTAAGACCCCTCTAAGGTAAAATGCGGGATTCCTTTTCGACCCTCGTTTTACGCCATGCCAAGGCCCATCGAAGCACGCATCCATATTGATTCAATGAAACACAATCTGGCCCGTGCGCGGGCCTGTGCGCCGCAGTCCAAAGCCTGGGCCGTGCTCAAGGCCAACGGCTACGGCCACGGGCTGGAACGTGCGATGCGCGGCTTCGCGGAGGCGGACGGCCTGGCGCTGATCGAGCCCGACAACGCGTTGCGCCTGCGCCAGCTGGGCTGGACCAAGCCCATCCTGCTGCTGGAAGGTTTCTTCGACGCGGCCGACATCGAAATGATGGCCGAGCATGACATCAACGGTTCGGTCCATTGCAACGAGCAGATCGACCTGCTGGCAGCCGCCCGCCTGCCGCGCGCCGTCAATGTGCATCTCAAAATGAACACCGGCATGAACCGCCTCGGCTTCAAGCCGGAAGCGTTCCGCGCCGCTTACGAGCGCCTGCGCGCGCTGCCGCAGGTAGGCGAGATCACGCTGATGACCCACTTCGCCAACGCCGACGAGCGCGCCCATCCCTGCATGCCGATCGATGAACAGATCCGCCGCTTCCAGGCCGCGACTGACGGCATTCCGGGCCAGCGCAGCCTGTCCAATTCGGCTGGCATTTTCCTGATGCCGGACCTGGGCAYGGCGCTGCCGAGCGACTGGGTTCGTCCCGGCATCATGCTGTATGGCGGCACGCCGGGCGGCAAGACGGCGGAAGAATTCGGCCTGCTGCCGGCCATGACGCTGGCCAGCGAAATTATCGGCATCCAGGACATCGCCAAGGGCGACTTTGTCGGCTATGGCAGCCGCTTCGAGGCGGAAGGTCCGATGCGCATTGGCGTAGTGGCTTGTGGCTATGCGGACGGCTATCCGCGCCATGCGCCGGTCGATACACCGGTGCTGGTGAACGGCGTGCGCACCCGTATCGTGGGCCGTGTGTCGATGGACATGCTGACCGTGGATCTTGGCCCGGTGCCGGATGCGAAGATCGGTAGTGAAGTCACTCTGTGGGGTAAAGGCCTGCCGATCGATGACGTGGCAACTGCCGCCGGCACCATCGGCTATGAGCTGATGTGCGCCGTGGCGCCGCGTGTGCGCGTGGTCGAGGCCTGATCCATGGCGAAGGCAAAGACCAACTACACCTRCAGCGAATGCGGTGGCGTGTCCAGCAAATGGACCGGCCAGTGCGCCGCCTGCCAGCAGTGGAACACGATGGTGGAAACCGTCATCGAGGCGGCGGGCGCCAACCGCTTCTCGCAAACCCATCAATCGCTGGCGCAGACCGCGCCCGTGCTGTCGCTGCAGGATATCGAGGCACTGGATGTGCCGCGCTTCGGCACCGGCATTGAAGAATTCGACCGCGTACTGGGCGGCGGCCTGGTGGCGGGCGGCGTGGTGCTGATCGGCGGCGATCCGGGCATCGGCAAATCGACCCTGCTGCTGCAGGCCCTGGCGAATATGTCGCAGGTCAAGAGCGTGCTGTATGTATCGGGCGAGGAGTCTGGCGCGCAGATCGCGCTGCGTGCCAAGCGCCTGGCGGTCGACGCCAAGGACCTCAAGCTGCAGGCCGAGATCCAGCTGGAGAAAATTCTCGCCACGCTGAATGACATCAAGCCGCAGGTGGCCGTGATCGACTCGATCCAGACGCTGTACTCGGATGCGCTGACGTCGGCGCCCGGCTCGGTGGCCCAGGTGCGCGAATGCGCGGCCCAGCTGACGCGCATGGCGAAGACCACGGGCGTGACCATTATTCTGGTCGGCCACGTGACGAAAGAGGGTTCGCTGGCCGGTCCGCGCGTGCTGGAGCATATCGTCGATGCGGTGCTGTACTTCGAAGGCGATAACAATTCCAGCTTCCGCCTGGTGCGCGCCATTAAAAACCGCTTTGGCGCGGTCAATGAGCTGGGCGTGTTTGCCATGACGGAGAAGGGGCTGAAGGGCGTGTCGAATCCTTCGGCGCTGTTCCTGTCCCAGCACGACAGCCAGGTGCCTGGGTCGGTGGTGATGGTAACGCAGGAGGGCACGCGTCCGTTGCTGGTGGAAATCCAGGCGCTGGTGGATGCCAGCCATCTGCCCAACGCGCGCCGGCTGTCGGTTGGTCTGGAGCAGAATCGCCTGGCGATGCTGCTGGCAGTGCTGCACCGTCACGCCGGCATTGCGGCTTTCGACCAGGACGTGTTCATAAACGCGGTGGGCGGGGTGAAAATCACCGAGCCGGCCGCCGACCTGGCGGTTCTGCTGGCGATCAATTCCTCCATGCGTAACAAGGCGCTGCCGCGCGGCTTCGTCGTGTTCGGGGAAGTGGGGCTGGCGGGCGAAATCCGGCCCGCGCCGCGCGGCCAGGAGCGCCTGCGCGAAGCGGCCAAACTGGGCTTCTCGGTGGCCATGATCCCGAAGGCGAATGCGCCCAAGCAGCCGATCGAGGGCATGACCATCATTCCGGTGGAACGCATCGACGATGCCTTCAGCCGTTTGCGGGAATTGCAGTAATACTTGATTCACATCATCGCTGAATGCGCAGTACAATACTAGGCTTGTAAGAAACTTTGGATTAAGYACAATGTTGGTGGATAGCAGGCAAGGGGCGCGCAAAATCCTGCGTGTAAAAGCGATGATCGTCATGGATGCAGGCGGCGGACCAATGCTGGCGCGCACCTTCGACCTCGGCCTGGCCGGGATGTCGCTCACATCGGAACACAAGGTCACCATTGGCCAGACTGGCCAACTCGTGTTCGAAATGCTGGTCGACGGCAAGCCGCAAATCGTAAGTTGCCGCGGAAAAGCAAGTCACTGCATCTTCAGCGGCGACGAATTCAAGATCGGCTTTACCTTCCTGCCACTGGATAACGACGCCGCGGGCGCCATCACCAAATTCATGCGGTAAATCCCGGTCTGCTCGGCGTTTTGATTCTCAGGCTATACTGGACAATGATGATCATTTCGTCCTTTATTGGCTCATTGCTAAGCTATGAATAACGTCAGCAACCTTCTCACGTCCATGTACGGCACTACTGCCAGTCTCGGCAATGCCGGCGCGTCGAATACGCTGTCGTCCACCGTGGCGGCGCGGGTCGAGCAGACGCTGGCGTCGCAGAAGGGCGTGGTTAACCGGCTCAACAATAACATCACCAGCACGCAGGCCAAGTTGTCCGGCCTGGGCCAGCTGCAAAGTGCGCTGGCGCTGTTCCAGAATATCGCCGACAGCCTGGCGGGCAGCGGGCTCAGCACGAGCGCCAGCGTGTCCACCAAGGGCGTGCTGGGCGCCGCGACCAACGGCACGGCCAAGGCAGGCACTTACAAGATAGATGTCAGCCAGCTGGCGCAAAACCAGATTCTGAACGGAGCTTCTTTCGATTCGGCGGACAGCCAGATCGRCACCGGTTCCCCCGCCACCATCAAGGTCGGCGACAAAACCATCACCATCGACAGCCACAACAATACGCTGAACGGTATTGCCGGCGCATTGAAAGATGCGGGCATCGACAGCAGCGTGATCAAGTCCAGCACCGGCTATGCGCTGCAAATCCGCAGCGCCAGCGGCGAAGCGAACAGCCTGAAATTCAGCGTCAGTGGCGACGCGGCCGTAAAGAACCTGTTCAGCAATCTGACCCAGAGCCAGGCGGCGCAGGATGCCATCCTGACCGTCGACGGCAAGGAAGTGCGCAGCGCCGATAACAGCATCGACGACGCGATTGCCGGCACCACGCTGACCTTGCAGGGCAAGGGCAAGGCCGACGTTACCATCAGCAGCGACAGCTCGCAGATCGCGAAAAACGTCAGTGCCTTCGTGGCCGGTTTCAATACCCTGAGCGACCGCCTGGCCACGCTGCAGAAGGGCGATCTGAAAGGCGATACGGCGCTGAACCAGGTGTCGAGCCAGCTGGAGCAGCTGGTCAAGACTGGCGGTGGCAGTTCGGCATCCAAGCTGGCCGATGCGGGCCTGACCTTCAGCAATGGCAAACTGGTACTGGATGAGAAGAAGCTGAATGCAGCGATCGCGGCCGATCCGAATGCGGTGTCGAAACTGTTCACCAATGAGGGCAAGGGCATTGCCGACCAGCTGAACAGCAAGATCGACGCGCTGACCGATTCGAAGACCGGCGTCATCAGCCGCGAAGTCACCCAGGTCAACAAGCAGGTGGCGTCGCTGAACACCCAGAAGACCCAGCTGACGCAAACCCTGACGGCGCAAGCCCAGGTGCTGGCCCAGTTCTACACGCAGCAGGAGCAGCAGGGCGGCAATTCCGCGCTGCCGGGCTATAACGGCCCCAGCTCGCTGTTCGACTTCTTCGCCTGAAAAAACGAAGGCTCCGTCGGCGGCGCCCTGAAGGTCCGCTGCGGAGCCGTGCTTCGATGAAGCCTGGTGCTACTCGTGGTAGCGGTCGATCAGCTTGTGATGTGCTCCACGGGATTCGGTCACGATTTCCCACGCGATCAACGCGATCATCGCTCCGAAGATCCCCAGAGTGAACAGGGCCCACATAACGATCCAGCTGCCGTTGCCGGTAGCTGCTCCTTAGTTGATACAACTAAACTTTAGCAGCAAAACATGCAATTGCAAGCGGCCGCTTATTTCACCAGATCGGCTTGCATCACGGCTTTGAGGTAGAGGCTGGTCTGCTCGTCTTCCTCGCGCATCACGAACCACCAGGCGGCGCCTTTCTTCATTTCCCAATCCTGTTCCTCGCCCGTCATCAGCAACGCGGCGCACTGGCCGAGGGTAGGCTGGTGGCCGACGATCAGCACCGCCTCTTTCGAGAAGGGCCAATTGGCGGCCTTCAGAATGTCTTGCGGATCGGCGTCGGGCGCCAGGTCGGGATGGGTCTTGTATTTGCGGCCCAGGCCCTCCGCGGTTTGCACGGTGCGCACGGCGGGACTGACGAGGACGCGGCAGGACTCCGGCAGCTGCGAATCCAGCCACTGGCCCATGCGGCGCGCCTGTTTCTGGCCTTTGGCTGTCAGGGCGCGTTCCATATCGGGCAAATCAGGGCCGCCGGGCTCGGCCTCGGCGTGCCGCCACAAGATCAGGTCCATACGACGTCCTCCCATGAGCAGACTCTCAATCGGCGGCCGTCGGTACGGCCGGACTGCCTAACGTCTCCATCAGGTGCTGCTGGGCGCTGAACGCCTTCTGCTTGCCGCGCGCCTTGCGACGCTGGTAGTGGCCGTCGGGTTCAAGCTCCCATGCGTTGGAGTTGTCCTTCAGGTACGGATT
>NZ_JBFRDW010000230.1:0-8340 GCF_052113985.1 Pseudoduganella sp. RAF53_2
ACTCGCAGAACTGCTGCATCGAGAAAATCTCGTCGTCGCCGTGCGACCAGCCCAGGCGGGCCAGGTAGTTCAGCATGGCTTCCGGCAGATAGCCCTGCGCCGGATATTCCATCACGCTGACCGCACCGTGGCGCTTGGACAGCTTGGCACCATCGGACCCCAGGATCATCGGCAGGTGGCCGTATTCCGGCAGCGGAGCACCGATCGCGCGCAGGATATTGATCTGGCGCGGCGTATTGTTCACGTGGTCGTCGCCGCGCAGAACGTGGGTGATTTTCATATCCCAGTCGTCCACCGCAACGCAAAAGTTGTAGGTCGGGGTGCCGTCCGGACGCGCAATCACCAGATCATCCAGCTCCTTGTTGGAGATGGTGATCGGGCCTTTGACCACGTCATTCCAGGTCACATCGCCGTCCAGCGGATTCTTGAAGCGCACCACCGGCTTGCGGTCGGCAGGAATCGCCGGCAGGGTCTTGCCCTCTTCCGGACGCCAGGTGCCGTCATAGCGCGGCTTTTCGCCGGCCGCGGTGGCCTTGTCGCGCATGGCCTGCACTTCTTCCGGCGAAGAGTAGCAGTGGTAAGCGGTACCGGCGGCCAGCATCTGGGCCACGACTTCGCGGTAGCGGTCCATGCGCTTCATCTGATAGAACGGGCCTTCGTCGTGGTCCAGGCCGAGCCACTGCATGCCGTCCAGGATGGCCTGTACGGCTTCCGGGGTCGAACGTTCCAGGTCGGTATCCTCGATGCGCAGCACGAAAGTGCCGCCAAAGTGACGGGCATAGGCCCAGGAATACAGCGCCGTGCGGGCACCGCCCAGGTGCAGGAAGCCGGTCGGGCTCGGTGCGAATCGGGTACGGACTGGAGTAGCTGGTGCGGTCATTTCTATCAGCGTGAGAAAAGATGTAAAGGCGATATTTTACCCGCAAAGCCCTTATACTCGAACCGGACAATAAAAAGGAGCCCGACTTGAAACATTCCTCCCGCCTGATCGCCTCCGCCAGCCTGCTGGCCGCCCTCCCCGCCTTCGCCCAGCCGGACCGCGTTGCGGCCGTCGAACAGGGCTTGCTGCCCGCCGTTGTGATCCAGGGCACGATGCCGGTCAAGCGCAAGCTGGCCGACGAGATGGCACGGCTGGGCGTTCCGGGAGTGAGCGTGGCCGTGATCCACGGCGGCGGCATCGAATGGGCAAAAGCTTATGGTGCGGTGACGACGGGCGGCGCGGCCGTCACGCCCACCACACTATTCCAGGCCGCTTCCATCAGCAAGCCGGTGACGGCGATGGCCGCGCTGAGCATGACCGAACATGGACAGTTCGCGCTGGATCAGGACATCAACAGCTACTCCCAGCACTGGAAACTGCCCAACAATAGCGTGACCGGCACACCGGCCACGCTGCGCGAGCTGCTGTCGCACACCGCCGGCACCACGGTACACGGCTTCCCCGGCTATGCGAGCGGCACGCCGGTGCCAACGCTGGTGCAGCTCCTGAACGGCGCGCCGCCATCGAATACGCGCGGCGTTCACGTCAGCACCCGTCCCGGCAGCGTCTGGCGCTATTCCGGCGGCGGCTATGAAGTGGTGCAGTACATGATGCAGGAGCGCAGCAAATCCACCGACTTTGCCGCGCTGATGGATGCCGCTGTGCTGAAGCCGCTGGGCATGCGGGACAGCACCTACGCCCAGCCGCTGGCGCCGGCGCTGTTGTCGCGCGCAGCCCTGCCGCATGACGGTAAAGGCAAACCGATTGCGGGCGGTCCGCACACCTATCCGGAACAAGCGGCAGCTGGCCTGTGGACTACGCCAAGCGACCTCGCGCGCTTCGCCATCGAAACGCGCCTGTCGGCCGCTGGCCAATCGAACAAGGTGCTGTCGCAATCGATGACGCAGCTGATGCTGTCGCCGGTCATGTCCGGCTTTGGTCTTGGCCTGCGCATCGACGGCGATGGCCAGAGCCAGACCTTCAGCCATGGCGGCTCCAACGCCGGCTACCGCGCCACGATGGTCGCTTACACGGAACGTGGCGATGGCGTGGTCGTGATGACCAATGGCGAAAACGGCGACGAGCTGGCGGGAGAAGTAGTGCGCGCCGTGGCGGCTGAATACAACTGGCCTACCCAGCGCATGAAAGAGAAGCGCGCCTTGCAGCCAACGGCCGAACAGCTGCGCGCCCTGCCCGGCAAATACGAAGTTGCGGGTGCTGGCGACTTCACCATCCGCCGCGCCGGCGACGGCCTGGTGGTCGAGCTGACCAGCGACAGCAGCGAGCCAATCTACGCGGGACCGGGCAACAGCTGGTTCATCCTGTCGCGCGATCTGGAAATGCAGTTCGAAGGCGCGGGCAACGGCCGCATCGTCGGCAACGGCGTCGACATGCCGTTCACCCGCACCAAATAAGGCTTACTTGACCGTGACGTGAATGGTCTTGCTCAGGCCTTCGCCGTAGGACTGGTGAGCGCCATTCGCGAATTGCATGGTCAGCTTGTACTGGCCGGGCGGCAGTTTCACTTCGGTTTCGGTCTGGCCTTTGCCGAAATGCATATGCTGCTCGTCGACCGGGATCACTTCGCCCGACTTCATGCTTTCGGCGTTGATGAACAGGTGATGATGGCCGGTGTTGGCGCTCATGTCGCCCGCCGGCTTCACATCCATGCCATTGACGGCGAACTTGACCTTGAACGGGCTGGTCACGGTGGCGCCGTCCGCCGGCTCGACGAAGGATACGGATTGCTGCGCGGACGCCGCGAAGGCAATACCACTCAAGGCCATAGCCAGCATGGCGCGCTTAACGATTGCTTGCATGTGTCTCTCCAAGAATTGATGGTCCTACGTACTTCATGACGAGCCCCTTCGGGCCAACTACCCAGCCCGCGCCAGGCGACGCGAAACTGACTGCATTGATTGGCGTGGTATCCAGAACCGTCCAGCTCTTGCCCGCGTCGCGCGAGATGCCCGAGCCGGCAAGGCCGCCAGCCACGAAGACCTGCGGCGCGCCAGGCACCGCGGCGACCGCCGACATATAGCCGACCGGTTGCACCGCAGCCGCTTGCCAGGTCGCGCCGCCGTCTTCGCTGCGCGCGCCGTTCAGCGTTCCCAGCGTGGTTTCCTTGTAGTCGCCGCCGACCGCAAAGCCGGTGCGCCCATCGCGGAAGCCAATAGAGAAGCCGCCTTTGGTCGATGCGCCGGCAGGAATCGGCAGCGCCGAGGCGTGCCAGTGCTGGCCGTGGTCGGTGGAATGAAACACGCGCGAAGTCGCAGCCGCGCCGCCGGTGACGAACCATGCATCGCTGCTGCCTGCTACGGTCAGGCAGGTGCCGCTGGCAGCGAAGGCGCCTTCGTCCTTCTGCGCCGCAAGGCCTTGCGGGTCGGTCACGCGCTGCCAGGAATCGCCGCCGTCTTTGGTGGTGAAGATGGTGAAAGCGCCGTTGACTGCGTCGCCGAAGACGATGCCGTTGCGGGCATCCCAGAAAGCGATGGCGTCCCAGAAGCCGGTCTTGTCCGGATTGACAATCAACTGCTGCCAAGTCGCGCCGCCGTCTTTGGTTCGGTACATGCGAGATGCTTCGCCAGGACCGGCGGACATAATGATGGCCGTGCTCGCATCGAAGGCCTGGATATCGCGGAAGTCCAGCGCATCCGCATCAGGCACGGGGAGGCGCTTCCAGGTCTTGCCGCCGTCCAGCGTACGCAGCACCGTGCCTTTGGCGCCACTGGCCCAGGCCACGTTGGCGCTGATGGCGGAGATGCCGCGCAACTCGGCCTCGCTGCCGCTGGTTTGCGGCGCCCACGACAGCGGAGCGCTTACCGGCGCCGGGCCGGCAGCGGGAGCCTGCTGCGCCTGGACGTGCCGCGCAAGCCCAATCACGCCGGCCATCGCGGCAACAAACGTCGCCGCCACGGCGGCCACCCCATGATGCAAGCGGCGCGCGCCCATCAATCGTTTTTAACCACGATGGAGGGGAACTTGCTGGTCATGTCTTTTGCCTTCTCCGCGACCTTCACGGCGATCTTGCGGCCGATCTCTTTATAGATTGCCGCCACAGGACCATCCGGATCCGCGACCACGGTCGGCGTACCGGAATCGGTCTGCTCGCGGATCGACAGCTTCAGCGGCAGCGCGCCAAGGAATTCGACGCCGAAGTCCGCGCACATCTTCGCGCCGCCGCCTTCGCCGAAGATCGCTTCGGTATGGCCGCAGTTCGAGCAGATATGGGTGCTCATGTTTTCAACCACGCCAAGGATCGGGATACCGACCTTCTCGAACATCTTCAGGCCCTTGCGCGCATCCAGCAGCGCGATGTCCTGTGGCGTGGTCACGATGACAGCGCCGGTAACCGGCACTTTCTGCGACAGGGTCAGCTGGATATCGCCGGTGCCCGGTGGCATATCGACAATCAGGTAATCCAGGTCGCGCCAGTTGGTCTGTTCCAGCAGCTGCTGCATGGCCTGGGTCACCATCGGACCGCGCCATACCATCGGCTCGTCCGGATCGATGAGGAAGCCCATCGAGGTCACCTGCACGCCGTGGTTCTCCATCGGTTCCATGGTCTTGCCGTCGGCGGTGGTCGGACGGCCGCTCACGCCCAGCATCATCGGCTGCGACGGACCGTAGATATCGGCATCCAGCACGCCAACCGACGCGCCTTCCGCAGCCAGCGCCAGCGCCAGGTTGACCGCCGTGGTCGATTTGCCAACGCCGCCCTTGCCGGAAGCGACAGCGATGATGTTCTTCACGTTCGGCATCAGCTTCAGGCCGCGCTGAACGGTGTGAGAAATGATTTTGGTGTAGACGTTCAGCGTCACCTTGCCGCCCAGCGGCGCCAGGGCGGCCAGCACGGCGGCGCGAATGCCGTCGATCTGGCTCTTGGCCGGGTAACCCAGCTCGATGTCCAGCGAAATATCGCTGCCTTCGACCTTCAGGTTGCGCACGGATTTGGAGGACACATAGTCCTTGCCGGTGTTGGGGTCCAGGACGTTGGCCAGTGCGGCCTTCACGTCTTCTACAGTGATGCTCATGTGATTCTCCGTAAGTGATGCCGCAGTCTAGCGCAAAATGGACAGAAATACATCGCAAGACCCCACGAGATGCCCGGGAGTCCCGTCCGCTGGTAGAATGCTCTTTTTAGCCACCTTATTAGCGCATTAACCATGACCCGCAAGCTGTTTGTCACTACTGCCCTGCCTTACGCTAACGCTGCCTTCCATATCGGCCACATGATGGAGTACATCCAGGCCGACATCTGGGTCCGTTTCCAGCGAATGCAGGCCGAGGGCAATGGCCTGCGCGAGGTGCATTTCGTGGGCGCCGATGATACGCACGGCACCCCGATCATGATCGCCGCCGAAAAGGAAGGCATCACCCCACAGGAGTTCGTGGCCAAGATCGCTGCCGGCCGCCCGCAGTACCTGGATGGTTTCCATATCGCTTTCGACAATTGGTACTCCACCGATTCGCCGGAAAACGTTGAACTGTCCCAGGGCATCTACCGCAAGCTGCGCGATGYGGGCCTGATCCAGACCAAAACCGTTGACCGCTTCTTCGATCCGGTCAAAGGCATGTTCCTGGCCGACCGTAATATCAAGGGCGAGTGCCCGAAATGCGGCGCGAAGGACCAGTATGGCGACAACTGCGAAGTGTGCGGCGCGGCTTATCAGCCGACCGACCTGGTGAATCCATACTCGGTGTTCACCAATGCGACGCCGATCCTGAAGCCTTCGGAGCAGTATTTCTTCAAGCTGTCCGACCCGCGCTGCTTCGAATTCCTGCGCGACTGGCTGAACACGCCGGGCCGCCTGCAGCCGGAAATGGTGAACAAGGTGTCCGAATGGCTGGGCGAAGCCGGCGAGAAGCTGGCCGACTGGGATATCTCGCGTGACGCGCCCTACTTCGGCATCCCGATTCCGGACGCACCGGGCAAATACTTCTACGTCTGGCTGGACGCGCCGGTGGGCTACCTGGCTTCGCTGAAGAACTACTTCGGCAAGAAAGGCATCGACTACGACGCCTTCCTGCGCGATCCGAGCGCCGAGCAGATTCACTTCATCGGCAAGGACATCGTATCCTTCCACCTGCTGTTCTGGCCTGCGATGCTGAAGTTCGCCGATCATCCGACCATCGAGCGCATGCGCGTGGCGGTGCACGGCCACCTGACTGTGAACAATGAAAAGATGTCCAAGTCGCGCGGCACCGGCATTTCGCCGCTGCGCTACCTGAACCTGGGCATGAATCCGGAATGGCTGCGCTACTACCTGGCTTACAAGCTGAACTCGCGCGTCGAAGACCTGGACTTCACCGGCGACGACTTCGTGGCCCGCGTGAATTCGGACCTGATCGGGAAGTACGTGAACATCGCGTCGCGCTGCGCCGGCTTCATCGCCAAGAAGTTCGATGGCAAGCTGGCTTCTTCGCTGTCCGATTCCTCGATGGAGTGGATCAAAAAGGCGCTGCTGGCTGCCGACGGCACCGAGCGCCAGGCGACCATTGCCGCCAACTTCGAGTCCCGCGAGTTCGGCAAGGCGCTGCGCGAGATCATGGAAATCGCCGACGTCGCCAACCGCTTCGTGGACGAGAACAAGCCGTGGGTGCTGGCCAAGGACGAGTCCAAAGTCACTGAACTGCATGACGTCTGCACCACCGCGCTGATCCTGTTCCGCCAGCTGTCGATCCTGCTGTCGCCGGTGCTGCCAGGCGTGGCCGCCAACGTGCGCAGCTTCCTGAACGACGCGCAGTTCGTTTGGGCGGATACCGATTTCGCTTCCGGCGCTGCCTGGAAGCCAATGCTGGGCCGTACCATCGGCGCTTACAGCCACCTGATGACCCGCGTTGACGCCAAGATGATTGAAGACCTGTTCGAGCCGGCGCCTGCCGCTGCTGGCGCACCTGTTGCCGCTGCTCCGGCCGCTGCCGAAACCGCAGCCACCGCACCTGCCGGCATCGAAGAACTCGCGCCTGAAATCTCGATCGACGATTTCGCGAAAATCGACCTGCGCATCGCTAAAATCGTTAACTGCGAACTCGTGGAAGGCGCCGGCAAGCTGCTGCGCCTGACGCTGGACGTGGGCGAAGGCCGCCACCGCAACGTCTTCTCCGGCATCAAGTCCATGTACAAGCCGGAAGACCTGGTGGGCAAGCTGACCGTGATGGTTGCCAACCTGGCGCCGCGCAAAATGAAGTTCGGTATTTCCGAAGGCATGGTGTTGGCCGCTTCCGCAGCCGATGAAAAAGCCAACCCGGGCATTTACATCCTGAATCCATGGCCTGGCGCCGAACCGGGCATGCGTATTCGTTAAGCCATGGACTTATTGGTTCGGGAAGCGACTGCCGACGACTGCCAGTTAATTGCCGACCTCACGCGCGCCGCGTGGGCCGGCAAAGTCAGCGTCACTTCCAGCGGACATCGTGAAACCGCCGTCGTCGTTTCGGATCACCTCCGGGACGGCGGCGGTTTTATTTTGCAGGACGGCGACTGYCCGATTGGCTCGGTACGCTGGCTGCCCCTGGATTCCGAACCCGATGTGTGGGAAATCCTGCGCATGGGGGTGTTGCCCGACTACCGCGGCACCAATCTGTCCCAGCATCTGCTGGAAGCCATCATTCACCATGCGCTGGCGATCGGCGTCGAGGAAGTACGCCTCGCGGTCCGTAGCGACCAGCCGCAGCTGATCGATTTTTATACCGCCTTCGAATTTCAGCTGGCCGAGGAGCTCGAATACTCCCACGCCAATCCGCTGGAGCCGCCACCGCTGGTGATGCGCCGCCGTCTTCGTTAGATCGGCTCAATCGGCCACTGGAAATGGCGCAGCAGGACCGACTGGAAGGGATTGGGCTGCGGGCTTAGCCCAATATATGAGTCGCCCTCCATCTCGATATCAAGCCTGACCTCCAGATCGACAATAATCTGCTGACGCTTGTCGGCCAGGGCCATCTCCAGCAGGGGCATGGGAACGAAGCCCGGCAGATCGACGTGCACGGCGCGCGACTTGTTTTCCTCGTTAATCAAGGTGCGTAACTCCGTATTCGATCCAAGAATCGTCGGAACGGATGAATTATTGAGGAACTGCAGCGCAGTCTGGCGCAGGAAAAGATGGCATTTAGCCCATTTATCGTCGGCGGCCCAGATCGAATCATAAAAGCCGGTCCAGCCATCAATGCGCCCAAACAATTCCACCCAAGGCCGGGAACGCCAGCGGTTATTTGCGGACGATGGTAATCGGCTTGGGTCGAGAATAAAGGTCGCAATGGCGCCGATATTCCGATGAATAAGCGGATCGCCGCCATAATTAATGTTTCCGAAGAGATGCAGGCCATCCGATTCGAATTGCCTCTGCAAGCCACCATCATTG
>NZ_JBFRDW010000231.1:0-8307 GCF_052113985.1 Pseudoduganella sp. RAF53_2
CGCAGATGCAGCGCATTCAAGTGCAGATGCGCGACATCGACAAGAAGATCGCCGTACTACAGGGCGAATTGAACAAGGTGCGCAGCGGTGTGCGCGATCAGCGCAGCATCACGATTGCCATCGCCGCGCATCAGGCGGGATCGGTGAAGCTGTCGTATCAGGTGAATCGCGCCGGATGGAAGCCTGCTTACCGCGCCACACTGAACTCCACGACCTCGGTCATTGAACTGGAGCGTATGGCCGTGGTATCGCAGAAAACCGGCGAGGACTGGTCCGGCGTGGACGTGAAGCTGTCGACCGGTCAGCCGCGCCTGTCGCCGCAAGCACCTGATCCGTCGCCCCTGCTGCTGACATACTCCAAGCCGCAGCCAATGGCCGACTACCGCATGGTGACGCCCGCGCCTTTGGCGGCGCCGATGATGCTAAGCGGCTCGCGCTCGGTGGAAGAGAGCTACATCCCGCCGGTCATGGAGTCGCAAAACACCTTCGACACCGAATTCGCTGTGCCTGGACGCGTGAACCTGGCGTCCGATGGCCGTGAAATCACGCTGTCGCTGTCGCATCAGAACCTGCAGGCAAAGCAGCGCGTGCGCATCGTCCCGCGCCAGGACAAGTTCGCGGTGGTGACAGCGGAAGCCGAGCGCCCGGCAGGCGTCTGGCTGAACGGGAATGTGCAGCTGTTCCGCGACGGCGCCTACGTCGGCGCGGCTTACTGGAACACGCAGGCGTCGGACAAGCTACAGCTGTCCTTTGGCCGTGATGACCTGATCCGCGTAACAGTCGACCGCGCCGGCCAGCAGTCGGGCAGCGCCGGCTTCCTGTCGCAGCGCGGCGAGCGCCAGGTGAAGGACCTGTTCACCATCAGCAGCCTGCACAAATCGCCGGTGGACGTGCTGGTGCTGGAAGCCTCGCCCGTCAGCACATCCGACGAAATCAAAGTGCAGAAAACCTTCACCCCGCAACCGGGCATTACGGCATGGGAGCAGCGCCAGGGCATCGTCGGATGGGAGACATCGCTGGCGCCAAACGAGAGCATGAAAATCGACGTTGGCTACACTATCGCCTATCCCAAAGACGGAAGCGTGRGTGGGATGTCGTCGCTATAATAGGCTTTCGAACTTACCGGACCGCCGCACCATGACTATCCCAGCCGTCCTGCAGAATCTGACTCTCCCGGTCATCTCGTCGCCCATGTTCATCGCCAGCGGACCGGCGCTGGTGGCGGCGCAGTGCAAGGCCGGCATCGTCGGCTCCTTCCCGGCGCTGAACGCGCGGCCCAAGGAGCTGCTGGACACCTGGCTGACCGAGCTGCAAGCCGAACTGGCGTCGTTCCAGCAAGCCAATCCGGACAAGCGCGTCGGCCCGATCGCGGTGAACCAGATCGTGCACCATTCGAACGACCGGCTGGAGCACGATGTGGAAGTCTGCGTGAAGCACCAGGTGCCGATCATCATCTCGTCGCTGCGCGCACCGCCCAAGGAAATGCTGGATGCTATTCACTCCTACGGCGGCATCGTCATGCACGATGTGATCAACATCCGTCACGCCGAGAAGGCACTGGAAGCAGGCGTTGATGGCTTGATCCTGGTTGCCAGCGGCGCAGGAGGCCATGCCGGCACGCTGTCGCCGTTTGCATTGGTAGGCGAGGTGCGCCGCTTCTTCAACGGCCCGATCGCGCTGTCCGGCTCCATCGCAACGGGCGATGCCATTCTGGCGGCACAAGCCATGGGCGCCGACTTTGCCTACATCGGTTCGCGCTGGCTGGCCACGAAAGAGTCCAACGTCACCGACCAGTACCGCGAAGCCATTCTCGATTCCAGCGCCTCGGACATCGTCTACACCAACCTGTTCACCGGCGTGCACGGCAACTACCTTAAAAAGTCCATTGTGGCCGCAGGTCTCGACCCCGAAGACCTGCCGCAGTCGGACAAATCGAAGATGAGCTTTGGCAGCGGCAGCGCCAAAGCCTGGCGCGATATCTGGGGCGCAGGGCAGGGCGTAGGCCTGATGCATGATGTGCCCACAGCTCAGGAAATGGTCGAGCGCCTGAAAGCCGAATACAGCGCTGCGCGCGCCCGCCTTCAGTTGAGCTAGAATCGTCGGATGGCCGGAGGGCCGGCCGCTTATAAAAACGGAGGGTTCCATGCGAAATCGAATGATTCTGTTGAAAACCGTGGCAGCGCTGGCCCTGGCCGGCATGTCATTGGGAGCATGCACTACCACCACCACGGCCAACAAGGCGCCTGCCGCCGACCAGCGGGCGGACATCGTGCGCGGCGCGGACACCACCCTGGATCGCCTTTACAAAGAGGTCAAAGGCTCGCGCGAGCTGGTGGCCAAATCCAATGGCGCCCTGGTGTTCCCGAACGTGGTCAATGCGGGCCTGATTGTCGGCGGCGAGTATGGCAAAGGCGTGCTGATCACCGGCGGCCGTCCTAGCGGCTATTACAGCATGGGCAGCGTATCGGTGGGCCTGCAGGCAGGCGCCCAATCCAAAGCAATCATCATCCTCTTCATGACCCGCGACGCGCTGGAGAAGTTCCGCGCCAGCTCCGGCTGGACCGCAGGTGTGGACGGCACCGTGGCCGTGCTCAAAGTCGGCGCCAATGGCGAAGTCGATACCACCACCGCCACCCAGCCTGTGGAAGCCATGGTGCTTACCAACGCGGGCCTGATGGCTGGCGTGAGCCTGGAAGGCACCAAAATCTCGAAGCTGGATCTGTAGTTTTCTCCCTTGGGGGCAGGGCGTTGCAACCTTGCCCCATCTTTTGCGTAAGTATTGCGCTCATCTTGTTAAGTTTTGTAAGCCTGGCTTACATCACGTCTCACGGTTTTACGGGCCCCGGCGGGCGCTCTGTAAAGTTATGTAAGCGGCGCAGCGCCGCATTTTAAAAATCCTCAACAAAATCATAAGCTTATGAATTAGGCTATGCGTTGGCGTGCGCGCTGGTGTCACGTTTTTTCGGGTGTTAGCATGAATTTACTGAACGACAACAACCCGAGGAGACCCCACCGTGCCAACCCGCCGCTCCCTGCGCGCCGTACTTTGCCTGGCCATGCTGTGCGCCAGTACCGCCCGCGCCGGGACCATCGTGCTGGAAAGCTGGCGCGAGGACGACAAGGTGCTGTGGGAAACCGTTCTGCTGCCGGCCTTCGAGCGTAAGCATCCCGGCATCACGGTCAAATTCTCGCCGACGGCACCGACCGAATACGACACCAGCCTGGCCGCGCGGCTCGGCAACGGGACGGCGGGCGACGTGCTGGCCTGCCGTCCCTTCGATACCTCGCTGCTGCTATACCGCCGCGGCTATCTGGAAAAGCTGAACGGCAAGGCCGGCATGGAGAACTTCGCGCCCGGCGCACTGGTCGCCTGGCAGACGGACGATGGCAAGGACACCTTCTGCATGCCGGTCGCGTCGGTGATCCACGGCTTCCTGTACAACAAAAAGATCTTCAAGAAGCTGAATTTGCAGGTGCCCGCAACGGAGACTGAATTCTTCGGCGTGCTGGATGCCGTCCGCAAGAGCCCATACGCCCCGCTGGCGCTAGGCACCGCCGACCAGTGGCTGTCCAGCCAGACGGTGTTCACCAATATCGGCCCCAATTACTGGAACGGCGAGCAGGGCCGCCGCGCCCTGATCGATGGCCAGGCGCGCTTCACCGACCCGCAATTCCTGGCCGCCTTCGAGTTCGAATCGCGCCTTGCCGCCTACATGCCCAAGTCGGCGCCGGTGCAGACATACCGCGACAGCCAGGCCCAGTTCGCACAAGGGAATACGGCCATCTATCCCGCCGGTTCCTGGGACATCGCCTACTTCAACCAGTTCCCCGACCTGGAGCTGGGTGTATTTGCACCACCGCTTCAGCATGCGGGCGACAAATGCCAGATCTCCGACCACATGGATATCGGCATCGGCATCAACCGCAAATCGCGCAACAAGGCCGATGCCTACAAGCTGCTGGCCTGGATGGGATCTCAGGAGTTCGCTGACCTCTACACCAACCGCGTGATCGGCTTCTTCACGCTGTCCAATCACCTCATCGCAGTGCATGACCCGCTGGCCAAGCAGATGGCTGCATGGCGCAGCAGCTGCGATTCGAATTTCCGCCTGAATGCACTGATCATGAACCGCGGCTTGCCGAATATGGAGAGCGAGCTATGGAGCGTGAACGCGCAGGTCCTGAACGGCAAGCTCGGTGCGCGCGAGGCGGCGTCGCGGATTCAGGCCGGTTTTGCGAAGTGGTACAAGCCGCAACAGAACTGATCACACTCCCCCAAGTGTGTTGGCCCCGGTAATGGGAGTATTCCGGGGATTTTTTTGCAGATTCGAATAACGACAAGGGTACGCAAATGAGTGAGGCACTGCTTAGGAAAAAACGCTTGCCGCAGCTGATCGCTGTGGTGCTTGGCACGCTCGCGCTGCATGGCGCACACGCCGCGGAAGGCGACGATGCGCTGCAGACGGTGGAAGTTCGCGGCATCAAGGAAACGCTCAAGAAGAACCTGGCGGAAAAGCGCGATGCGCTGAACGTGGTCGATACCGTTACCGCCGAGGACCTGGGCAAATTCCCGGATAAGAACGTAGCCGATTCCCTGCAGCGCGTGCCCGGCATTTCGGTCGACCGCACCTGGGGTGAAGGCCGCGATATCTTCGTGCGCGGCACGGACAAGAACCTCAACATGACGCAGCTGAACGGCCASTCCGTCGCCTCCGCTTACTGGTGGAAGAACGACTCGCAAAGCCGCGGCTTCAACTACGACATTCTGCCGTCCGAACTGGTGGGCAGCCTGGATGTCTACAAGAGCCCATCGGCAGATCTGGACGAAGGCAGTATCGGTGGCCTGGTGATCGTGAAGACCCGCAAACCGCTTCAGTTCAAGAAGCCGCTGACTTTGCAGGCCTCTGTCGAAGCAACCTATAGCGACCTGCCGAAGAAAACCGACCCGCAGGTATCGGGCCTGGCCAACTGGATCAATGAGAGCAAGACTCTGGGCGTATTGCTGGCTCTGAGCCGCCAGGAGCGTACCATGCGCCGCGACGGCCTGGAGGACTTCACCGACGCCACCAAGTACGCCATCGTCGACCAGCATGGCGTCGCGACGCCGAACGCATACGCTTCCTGGGGCGGTGGTACGCCAATCTTCCGCCAGGACCGCAAGCGCACCACCGAGGATCTCACGCTGCAGCTGCGCCCGACGCCGGAATCCGATGTGTCCGTGCACTACCTCCATTCCTATATGGACATGGATAACAACAACCAGAACTACCTGTGGCAAATCGGTGGCCTGGCGGATTCCACCAACACGATCCACATTACCGATCCGCGCTTCATCACCACCGGCGATGGCACCAAGGCCGTGGTCGGCGGCACTGTCGGCCCAACCACTGGTGTATCGTTCGAGCCGATTTACCGCCAGGCTTATGTGAAATCCAAAGTGCTGGACTTCGACGGCACCTACGACGGCAATGGCTGGAAGCTGCACGCGCAGGCCGGCACCACGTCCGGCGCGGGCGGCAGCCTGCATGACCGCAATTTCTGGTTCACCGGGAATACGCGCGCCACCATCAATATCGCACCGGACACCTACGAGGTGAAGTACCTCGACATGAATCCGCTCGACCCCACCAAGCTGACCTTGCAGAGTGCGCGCGACTGGATTCGCCGCATGGAGAGCAAGGAGAACTACGGCCAGGCCGACCTGACCTTCGATCTCGACAACGCCTTCATCAAGGCCATCAAGGTCGGTGTGAAATACCGCGACAACACCGTGCAGAATCATCGCACCATCGGCACTGCCGGTCCGGGTAGCCCAGGCTGGATCTCGTATTCGCTGGCTGACTTGTCCACTGGTCCATCGCCGATGATCAGCCAGGCCGCCGCCACGGCGGGCTCGCTGACCCAGTTCGCCTGGGTGGATGACGGCCTGGCCGCGAGCAAAGGCTTCACCATGTACGACAAGGCGATGTCGTATGCGGAAGCAAAGGGCGAGTATTACCGCATCCAGGAGAAGATCGCTGCGGCCTATGTGCGCGCCGACTTCGCCTACGACAAATTCCGCGGCGATGTCGGTGGACGCTTCGTGCACACCAAGCAGACTTCCGAGGCGTACCAGGACCTGAGCGGCAACGGCAATTACGTGCTGGGCGAAGTGCCGCGCAGCTATTCCGAGTTCCTGCCCAACGTGAACGTGGTGTACGACCTGCGCAAGGATTTGCTGGTGCGCGCTGCCGCTTCGCGTGTCATGGCGCGTAACACCTTCAGCGATCTGAGCGCAAGTACGGAAGTCAGCGGCACCACGAACGCTGCCACCGCAGGTAATCCGCTGCTGAAGCCTTATCATGCCAACCAGTTCGAGATTGGCGCGGAATGGTATTTCGCTGATGCGTCGCTGCTGTCCGCTACCCTGTTCACCAAGCAGCTGGACACCTTCATCTACACTTCGACCGCGATGGAGAACGTGGCCGGCGTGCAGCGTCCGGTGACCCGGCCGCACAATGCCGACAACGGCGCCAAAGTGAACGGACTGGAACTGCAATGGCAGCAAGCCTTCGGCAACACGGGCTTCGGTACTATCGTGAACTACACCTTCACCGATGCCAAGACCGGCGCGGTGGCGGGCGGCCGCAAGCTGAATGTGATCGGCAACTCGCGCAACCAGCTGAACGCCAGCGCGTACTACGAGAAGAACCGCTACAGCTTCCGCGTCTCGTACAACTACCGCTCCAAATCCTATGGTGGTCTGGACGAAGGTGGCCAGGACGTGACCAGCGCCTACGGCCAGTGGGACGCGACGGCGAACTACGACATCACGCCGCAAATCAGTCTGTTCGCCACGGCCGTCAATATCGGCAATGAAGTAATCCGCACCAATACCACGGACGGCCTGCCGGTCGGCGTGTACGAAAACGGTGCGCGTTACAGCATCGGCCTGCGCGCCAAGTTCTGATACGCAGTACCGCTGCACAGCCTCCCCCGGTGGCGGGGGAGGCTTCTCCTTCCTCGCTCCACGGATTCACATGCACAAAGATCAGACTCTCAAGCTGGCCGTGCCGGCCGCTTCTCCAGCCGGTAACGTAGTGGTGGCCATGCTTTTCGTTGGCCTCATGTTTTTCATTCTCGGTTGCGCTACATGGCTGAACGGATCGCTGATTCCCTTCCTCAAAATCGTCTGCAATCTGAATAACTTTCAGTCGCTGTGGGTCACGTTCGCTTTCTACATCGCCTACACCCTGATGGCGTTGCCTTCCGCCGCCGTGCTGCGGCGCGTGGGATACAAGAATGGTATGTCGCTTGGCCTGGCGATCATGGGCCTGGGCGCACTGCTGTTTATTCCGGCCGCGCGCAGCAGCTGGTATAGCCTGTTCCTGCTGGCGCTGTTCACACTGGCCAGCGGCATGACCTTGATGCAGACAGCCATCAATCCCTACATTGTCTGCATCGGCGCACGCGAGAGCGCGGCCATGCGCATCAGCATCATGGGCTTCTTCAACAAGACGGCGGGCGTGCTGGTGCCGCTGGCCTTCAGCAGCATGATGCTGTCGGGTATCAGCCGCTATTCCGATGCGGCGCTGGCCACACTGGATGCGGCGGCCAGCGCTGCGCTGCGCAGCGAGCTGGGTCAGCGGCTGGAGTTTCCTTATGCCGCAATGGCCGCGGGCCTGTTCGCCATCGCGGTCGTGGTGCGCTTCTCGCCGTTGCGCGAAATTCCGGAAGAGGCGGAAGTGGGCGGCCATTCGGGCTCGCATTGGGGCGTGCTGCAATTTCCCCAGCTGGTGCTGGGCGCGCTGGCGCTGTTCGTCTACGTCGGCGTGGAAGTGATTGCCGGCGACACGATTGGCCTGTATGGCCGTAGCCTGCGTGTGGAGAATTTCGGCGTGCTCACGTCTTACACCATGGCCTTCATGATGGCGGGCTATGTGGTCGGCATCGTTGCGGTGCCGCGCTGGCTGTCGCAAAAGCACGCGCTGCTGCTGTCCGCGCTGTGCGGCATGGTATTCTCGTTCGGCGTGACGCAAGCCTCCTCGGCGGGCAGCGCGCTGTCGAGCGCCATGCTGGGCTGGGCAGGCGTGCCGGCAGTGCCGGACACTGTGATGTTTCTCGCCATGCTGGGCTTCGCGAATGCGCTGGTGTGGCCTGCAATCTGGCCCCTGGCGCTGAATGGCTTGGGCAAATACACCGCCAGCGGCTCGGCTTTGCTCATCATGGGCATCGCGGGTGGTGCGCTGCTGCCGATGATTTACGGGCACTTGTCTGATCTGTCCAGTTCACAAGCGGCGTACTGGGTGCTGCTGCCATGCTACGCAA
>NZ_JBFRDW010000232.1:0-8306 GCF_052113985.1 Pseudoduganella sp. RAF53_2
GTCTTCATGTGGTGTCTCTTCTTTCGTGTTATGTGGTTCGGCTCCAAGGTCTAATCATTGAAACAAGAAATGATATCGATGTCAATCAAAATGATATCGATGTCATTTTTTGCGACACATTGGAAAATGGCGAATAAAACCTGTCATAATGCATCCGCCGAACCGTTTCCCAACTGAGTGATTGATGGCTGTGAACAAAACAATGGAAGATCTCGCCAAGCTGGCCGGGGTCTCGAAAATCACTGTATCCCGTGCGCTGCGCGACAGCCCGCTCGTGACGGAAGAAACACGGCAGAAGGTTCGTGCCATTGCCGAAGCTCAAGGTTATCGCTTCAATGTGAGCGCTCGCAATTTGCGCATGGGCCGTTCTTATTCGGTGGCGGTTGTTGTAGAAATGACACCCGCCAAGGGCCGGCCGATGTCCGATCCTTATCCGATGGAATTATTGGGCGGCATTACGCAGGAGCTGACCACGGCCGGCTACAGCGTGGTGCTGACCTCGAAACAGCTGCTGGATACAGCCCCGGTGCAAGGCGCGGATGGCTTGATCCTGCTGGGGCAGGGTTCGCACGGCGAGGCGGTGAAGACGCTGCAGAAAACCGGCCTGCCGCTGGTGGTGTGGGGCGCGCCCGAACCGGGCTCCAGCAGCATCGTGGTGGGGAGTGACAACCGCAAGGGCGGCGCCAGCGTGGCGCACCGCTTCATCGAGCTGGGCCGCAAGAAGCTGGTCTTTCTCGGCGACGTGGACCATGCGGAGGTGCAGGAACGCTGCGCCGGCTTCATCGATGAGATGGGCGGGCAGGGTACCGTGCACATCATCCGTCCGAAGGCCTTCACCTTCGAGGCGGGCTTCGACTGCATATCGGCCCTGCTGAAAAAGAAGGGCCAGGCCTTCGACGGCGTGTTTGCCGCCAGCGACTTGCTGGCGATGGGCGCGATCCGTGCGCTGGCCGAACGTAACCTGCGGGTGCCGGAGATTGTTTCCGTCATCGGCTACGACGACACGCCGGGCGCGGCCAGTTTTGTGCCGCCGCTGACCAGCGTGCACCAGTATCTGCGCGACGGCGGTGTGCTGTTGGCGCGCAAGATGCTGGACTTGATGAACGGCCAGCCGGTGACGTCCGAGACGCTGCCGACCACGCTGACCGTCCGCCAGACCTGATTTCCCGTTGAAAGCTTAAACGATAACGACACGCCGCGAATCCAAACCGGTTTGAATCGCGCAAAAGGACGAAGATGCAACATACCTACCCACTCGATGCCTGGTGTATCCGCGAAACTGCCTTCGATACGGCGTCCAACTTCCTGGACGAGACCCTGTTCGCTCTCGGCAATGGCTACATCGGCTTGCGCGGCACGCTGGAGGAGGGCTATTCCGGCCCGGCCGGCACTTCGCTGGATGGCAGCTACCTGAATGGCTTTTACGAGTCCGAGCCGATCACTTATCCCGAGGCCGCCTACGCGCTGGCCAAGACCAACCAATTCATGCTGAACGTGCCGAACGCGAAGGGCGTGGCGTTGTGGCTGGAAGATGAGCGCTTCGACATGCTGACCGGCCAGGTGGAAGACTACGAGCGCAAGCTGGACTTCCGCACCGGCGTGCTGGAGCGTTCGCTGGTCTGGACTTCGCCGCAGGGCCGGCGCGCGGCGATCCGCACGCGCCGCCTCGTCAGTTTCGCCAACAAGCATCTGTTCGCGATCGAGTTTGCCGTCACGCCGCTGAATTTCTCGGGCGAGGTGAAGCTGGTGTCGTCGATCGATGGCGCGGTGAAAAATCAGGAAGCGGGCGATGATCCACGCGTGGGTAGCGCCGTGAGCGGCCCTGTGCTGCATCTGCTGGGCGCCGAGCTGGAGCCGAATTTTTGCGCGCTGATTCAGCGCACGCACAACAGCGGCTTCATGCTGGTGTCCGCCGCGCTGAACGACATCAGTGCACCGCACGAGCAGGGCGCCGCGCAGGACGAACTGCGCCTCGAACAGATCTATGTGGTGCCTGCGACGCAGGGTAGCGAAATCCGCCTGCACAAGTACGGCAGCTATTACAGCTCGCGCGACTATGCGGAAGGCGAACTGCCGCAGCGCACGCGCGACACGCTGAACGCCGCACGCGCCACTGGCTTCGAGGCGCTGGTCGCGGAACAGGCCGGCTACCTCGCCGACTTCTGGGCGCAGGCCGACGTGGAAATCGCTGGCGACGACGCACTTCAGCAAGGTATCCGCTTCAACCAGTACCACCTGCTGCAATCGGTGGGCCGCGATGGCAAGACCAATATCTCCGCCAAGGGCGTGACCGGCGAGGGCTACGAAGGCCACTACTTCTGGGACACCGAGATCTACATCTTTCCCTTCTTCCTATACAACAAGCCTGAAATCGCGCGCAAGCTGCTGGAGTACCGCTACGCCGGCCTGCCGTTCGCGCGCGAGCGTGCGCGCCAGATGTCGCACACCAGGGGCGCACTCTACCCCTGGCGCACGATTGCAGGTGAAGAGTGCTCGGCCTACTTCCCGGCCGGCACCGCGCAGTACCACATCAACGCGGACATCGCTTACTCCATCAAGCTGTACATGGAAGCGACGGGCGACGAATCCTACCTGCTGCAATACGGCGCCGAGATTGTGATGGAAACCGCGCGCATCTGGACCGGCATCGGCAGCTACAACCGCGACGGGCGTTTCGTCATCAACGAAGTCACCGGACCGGATGAATACACAGCGCTGGTCAACAACAACTACTACACCAATGCGATGGCGCAGATGCACCTGAACTTCGCCGCATCCATCGCCGAGCGTCTGTCGTCGCAGAATCCGTCCGAATTTTCGCGCATCGCGGCGGCCGTGCAGCTGGATGCAAACGAGCCTGCATCGTGGCGCCGTGCAGCGGACCTGATGCTGCTGCCTTACGACGAAACGCTGAAGATCCACGAACAGGACGACAGCTTCCTGTCCAAGAAAGTGTGGGACTTCGCCAACACGCCGAAGGAAAACTATCCCCTGCTGCTGAACTATCACCCGATGGTGATCTACCGCCATCAAGTCTGCAAACAGGCGGACGTGGTGCTGGCGCTGCTGCTCCTGAGCGACCAGTTCACGCTGGAAGACAAGAAGCGCGACTTCGACTACTACGAAGCGGTGACCACGCACGATTCTTCGCTGAGCTCCTGCATCTTCAGCATCATTGCCTCCGAAGTGGGCTACCACGACAAGGCCTACGACTACTTTATGGAGACGGCGCGTCTCGACCTCGACGACACCCACGGCAACACGCACTACGGCGTGCATACTGCGGCGATGGCTGGCACCTGGATGGGCGTGGCTTACGGCTTCGCCGGCATGCGCGTGGTAGAGGGCGATGTGAGCTTCGCACCGACGCTGCCGAAACAATGGCAGCACTACCAGTTCAAGATTCATCTGCATGGCTGCCTGCTGCAAGTGCGCGTCAGCGCCGGCAAGACCGAATACAAGCTGCTGCACGGCGACGTGCTGGCCTTCACCCACCGCGGCGGCCGCGTTGAAATCAGTGCCGCGTCGCCTCTCAAGGAACTGCCATGAAAGCTGTCATCTTCGACCTGGACGGCGTGATTACCGACACCGCCCGTTATCACTACCTCGCCTGGAAACGCCTCGCCGAATCACAGGGCGTGCATTTCGATGAAGCCTTCAATGAGCACCTGAAGGGCATCGACCGCATGGGTTCGCTGGACCTGATTCTTGCTTCGTCTTCGCGTTCATACACGCAGGACGAGAAGCTGGCGCTGGCCCACGAAAAGAATGAGCACTATAAAGAGCTGATCGCCGCCATGTCCCCCGACGATCTGCTGCCCGGCGCCGTGGCTGCGCTGGATGCCTGCCGTGCTGCTGGCCTGAAGATCGGCCTCGCCTCGGTCAGCAAGAATGCCTTCAGCGTGCTGGATATGCTCGGCATCACCGGCAAATTCGACTACGTGGTCGATGCCGCGACCATTGCGCGCGGCAAGCCGGACCCGGAGATTTTCCTGAAGGCCGCGCGCGAGCTGGGCGTAGATCCAGCCGACTGCATGGGCGTGGAGGATGCCGTGGCGGGGATAGCCTCGATCAAGTCCGCCGGGATGTATGCCTTAGGTATCGGCGACCCGCAAGTGTTGCGGCAGGCCGACAAAGTCATACCAAGCCTCGCGCAATTTTCGCTGTAAGCCATAACAATAATAACGATGGAGACAATGAATGAAAAACCAGCGCATCCGCTATATCCTGTTCCTGATCTACTTTAACTTCGCCATCCTGCTGAACAGCGTGGGCACGGTGATCCTGCAGGTCATCAACAACTACAGTGTGAGCAAGTCCGCCGCCAGCGTGCTGGAAGGCTTCAAGGATTTGCCGATTGCGGTCGTGTCCTTTCTGGTGGCCTCTTTCCTGCCGCGGCTGGGCTACAAGAAAGCCATGCTGATCGGGCTTGCGATTGTCACCGTGGGCTGCCTCGCGATGCCCATGGCGCCGAGCTTCCTGACCACCAAGCTGCTGTTCCTGTCGGTGGGCGTGTCGTTTGCGCTGGTGAAGGTGTCGGTGTACTCGACGGTTGGACTGATTGCGGAAGACCGCCGTCAGCATGCCGGCATCATGAATTCGCTGGAAGGATTCTTCATGATCGGTGTGCTGTGCGCCTATTGGGTCTTCAGCTTCTTTATCGATTCCGCCAATCCGAAATCGCAAAGCTGGCTGCACGTATACTGGGTGCTGGCTGGCCTGTGCGTGCTGACCTTCGTGCTGCTGCTGACCACGACCTTCGACGAACACCTTGCCGTGGCGCCCGAGCAGCGCAGCCTGTCGCAGGATTTCGCCGCCATGCTCAAGCTGTTCTTCAAGCCGCTGGTATGCGTGTTCGTGATCACGGCCTTCCTGTACGTGCTGATCGAGCAAAGCGTGGGTACCTGGCTGCCGACGTTTAATAACGAAATCCTGAAACTGCCCGCGGCAATGAGCGTGCAGGTCACCAGCATCTTCGCAGCCTGCCTGGCGGTGGGGCGCCTGTCGGCCGGTGTGCTGATGCGCCGGCTGAACTGGTATCCGGTGATGAACGCCTGCCTGATCGGCATGGGCGCCATCGTGCTGATCGCGCTGCCGATGACGCACGACGTGGTGCTGGGGCCAAACGTCACCTGGTCGAATGCGCCGCTGGCCGCTTTCCTGTTCCCGATGATTGGCCTGTTCATGGCGCCGGTATACCCCGGCATCAATTCGGTGATGCTCAGTTCTCTGCCCAAGCACCAGCATTCCGCGATGACCGGCCTGCTGGTGATCTTCTCCGCGCTGGGCGGCACCACGGGCTCGCTGATTACCGGCTATGTGTTCGGCGCCTTCAGCGGTCACACCGCGTTTTACCTGACGCTGGTGCCGATCACCGTGGTTCTCATTACCTTGTACTTCTTCAAGCGCGCGGTGGATGGCGCAGATGATGGGCTGAACGCGTCCGCTATAATTTTGTAATGAACCTGAAGCGMCTCGCCGACCAACTCGGCATGTCCAAGACCACCGTGAGCCGTGCTCTAAACGGCTATCCGGAGGTGAGCGAAGTCACGCGCGAGCGTGTGCTCAAGGCTGCACGCGAGGCGGGCTATCAGGCGAATCCCATGGCGCGCAGCCTGGCGGTTGGGCGCAGCAATGTGCTGGGGATTATCTATCCGCTGCTACCTGCGGATCTGGGCGATGCGATGTTCCTGAGTGTGGTGGGCGGCATGTCCGAAGCGCTGGAAGCGCGGGCCATGAATCTCATCATTGCGCCGGTGTCGCCGGCCAATGAAATGCCCTCGTATGAGCAGATGGTGCGCGGCAAGCGCGTGGATGGGTTGGTGGTCAGCCGCACGCTGGTGCACGATGAGCGCATTGCCTACCTGAGCCGCGCCGGCTTCCCCTTCATCGCTCATGGCCGCACATCGCTCGATGCGCCTTATGCGTGGTTCGATTACGACAACGAGGCAGGCATCCGCATGGCCGCGGAACGCTTGCTGTCGCTGGGACATCAACGCATCGGTATGGTCAGCGCGCCATTGCAGATGAACTTTGCTGCCCAGCGCCGCGCGAGCTTCCTGGCGACGATGGCCGCGGCGGGCTTGCAATGCGATCCGCGCTGGCTGGCGGAAGACAGCATCGACCGCCGCAGCGGCTACACAGCCATGCAGCAGCTGCTGGCGTGCAGCCCGCGCCCGACGGCGGTCATCGTGGACAACCACCTTGCCGGCGTTGGGGCCGTGCGGGCGCTGCTCGACGCAGGTCTACGCATCGGCGAAGATATTTCGCTGATCGTCTGGGGCAGCCTGGCCGATGCCTTGAGCGACATCGACGTCACCACCATCGACCAGCCGCGCGCGCGCGAAGCGGGGGCCAGGATGGCGGTCATGCTGCAGGCGCTGGTGGAAGGTGCGCCAGCGGCTTCCCTGCAAGAGCTTTGGCAACCCGCGCTGCTGGCAGGAGCTACCGTGGGTAGGCCAGTATCAAACGGTTGATGTAGCGGTCGAATGGCGGCCAGCCCTTGTAGGGTTGCGGTTCGTAGACGTAGGCAAAGCTGCGGAACAGCGAATACTGGATTTGCAGCATGAGGCGCGGCTTCTCCGTCGGCCGCTGACCCTTATGGATGCCCGCCGTATCGACCGCGAAACCGAAACCACGCTGGCCCATGGCCACGATCAGATTCTCCCGGCCATATTGCTGTTCGACTTCGCTGTCGCTTTGCGTATGCAACCGCATTGTCGCACCGGATTTGTGGGTGGATCGCACGTAGACGTGCGGACCATCGCCGGCGCTGACATCGGTCAGATATACCAGCACTTTCAGATAGCGCCAGTCTTCAGAATCGCGATGAAATTGCTGCAGGTCGCGTTGTACGGTTACGGCAGGGAAGGACCAGCGCAGACCCAGTTGAGAAATCGTTGGCTTACAACCGATATAACTGGATGCCATTTCCAGCAGGCGGCGATCATTGGCCAGTTCCAGGATGTGCGGACTGCCGATGATATCGCCCAGGCTGTATTCCGACAGCCGCGCGTGAGGCGGGACGTTGCCGATCGTGTAGCCGGAAGCGCCATCGCCACGGCCTGTCAGTTTCTTGTCCGAGAAGTAGCCATGGATCTCCGCGCACTGGCGGTCGGATAACAAGGGGCCGAGTTCTGCATAGCCTTCGCTGCGCAGAGAGTCGACAAGCTGGTGCTGCGCAAGCGCTGCAGGCTTGGGACCGCTGCCCTGCCGAATGCGTATCCATTGCCGGAACACCGACACGCAAGCGCGGCGCAAGTGCGGCGCCACAACAATGCGCTGCAGATAGTAGAGAAAGCTGTTGATGGGCCGGAAGCCTTGCCCTGGGGTGAGGCGAGCGTATCGCATGGCAGCTCCTCGGAGAGGTATCTTCTCCGAGAATAGCGAGTTGCCCACTACCTCATATTGCGTTAGATCAGAGCTTGAACGGCGCGGGAGGAGCGAGCCTCCCGCGCGTTATGGACTTACATATTGCGGCGATACTGGCCGCCAACTTCGAACAGCGCGGTCGTGATCTGGCCCAGCGAGCAGACGCGGGCAGCGTCCATCAGCTTGGAGAACACGTTCTCGTTGTCGATGGCTGCCTTCTGCAGCGCGGCCAGGGCGGCTGGCGACTTGTCGGCGTTACGAGCGTGGAATTCTTCCAGGCGCGTGAGCTGCGACTGCTTTTCGTCGTCGGTGGAACGGGCCAGTTCGATGGTGGCCGGGGCTTCCGAACCTTTCGGATTGCGGAAGGTGTTCACGCCGATGATAGGCAGCGAGCCGTCGTGCTTCTTGTGCTCGTACAGCAGTGACTCTTCCTGGATCTTGCCGCGCTGGTAGCCGGTTTCCATCGCGCCCAGCACGCCGCCACGTTCGGCGATGCGTTCGAAMTCCTGCAGCACGGCTTCTTCCACCAGGTCGGTCAGTTCTTCGATGATGAAGGCGCCCTGATTCGGATTCTCGTTCTTCGCCAGGCCCCACTCGCGATTGATGATCAGCTGGATCGCCAGTGCGCGGCGGACGGATTCGTCGGTCGGCGTGGTGATCGCTTCATCGTAAGCGTTGGTGTGCAGCGAGTTGCAGTTGTCGTAGATCGCGATCAGCGCCTGCAGCGTGGTGCGGATATCGTTGAAGTCGATCTCCTGCGCGTGCAGCGAGCGGCCGGAAGTCTGGATGTGGTACTTCAGCTTTTGCGAACGGTCATTGGCGCCGTACTTGTCCTTCATCGCCACAGCCCAAAGACGGCGTGCCACGCGGCCCAGCACCGTGTATTCAGGATCCATGCCGTTCGAGAAGAAGAACGACAGGTTCGGCGCGAAGAC
>NZ_JBFRDW010000233.1:0-8302 GCF_052113985.1 Pseudoduganella sp. RAF53_2
GTGCCTTCAGTGTGCGGGCAACGCGGTTGCCTTCGTTGTAGGCGTAAGTGGACGCGGGCAGGCGGCCGTTGGCGGCAGCGGTCACGGCGCTCGGCACGGACTGTTTCATTTCCACGATCACGTCGTCCGAAGTCGAAGACGACGGGCCTTCCAGCAGCAGGTAGTAGCGCAGTTTGCCCAGACTGCCGACGCCGGAGCCCAGCTTCTGGCGGATATCTTTCACGGCGTAGTAGCCGGACGCATAGCGCTTGGACGAAGCGATCGAGTTCACGTAGTCGCCCATCGACGCCACCAGCGCATTGTAAGTCGCGGCAGGAACCACCTGCAGCTGCGCGGTGGTCTGAAACACGCGCGCCGCGCCATTCAGCTGGGTGTATTTGGACAGCAGGCTGCTGCGCGAATCGGCGGCGCCGGCATTGATGGTGTCCTGCACCACGCCGCTGGTGTTGCCGGATTTGAGCTGGAAGGTCAGTTCATCGCTGGTGCCTTTGAAGGCGTCCATCTTGTCCAGGTAGGCACCCGCCACGGTGTTGATGGCGGTGGTGATGTCCGCATCGGAGATACCGTTCTCGCGGCCTGCCAGGATCATGCTGACCGCCATGCGGCGCAGGTCCCACACGAACTGGCCCAGATAGCCTTCGTCGAAATCGCCGGCGGCAAAGACTTGCGCACCGCCGCTGTCGCGCACGGAGCCGAAGTTGCCGAGGTGGGTGTCGCCGCCCAGCCACGTGTAGCCGGTCTGCACGCTGGTGTAGAGCGAAGCAGGCAGGGTGGCCATGTCCTGGTAGAAGATGTGGGCCGTGCCACGGTAGAACAGGAAGGGACTGTTCGCCATGGTGGACATCTTGGTCGCCAGGTCCGCGCTGCCGGTGGCGGCGAACTGGTGGTTGTAGTTGTACACCTGGCTCACGACCCAGGATGAGCGCGAAGATGCTGCGTTTGCAGAAAGGGAGAGCATGGCGCTGGCAATCAGCAGGGCGATTTTCTTCATTGTCCYTATTTCCTCACGGCCGTTTCAAATGGCCGCGAGTATAGGAAAGGAAGATGACCGCCCTGTGACTGCCAGTGTCGTTAATCCAACAGATTCAGGATGCCATCGAGGCCGACGAAGTTCAGCGCCACGCTGGCCTGCTCGCGTACCACCGGCTTGGCGCGGAAGGCGACGGAGAGGCCGGCAATGCTCATCATCTTCAGGTCGTTGGCGCCATCGCCCATGACGATGGCCTGGTCCGGCGTGATGCCGAGCGCGGCGCACACATGTTCCACGGTCTTCTTCTTGGCTTCCGCATCCACGATTTCGCCAAGCACGCGGCCGGTCAGCTTGCCGTCGCTGATTTCCAGCTCATTGGCGCGGGTGAAGTTCAGACCCAGCTTCTGTTTCAGGTGGTCGGTGAAATAAGTGAAGCCACCGGAAACCAGCAGGGTTTGCAGGCCAGCGGCCTGCACGGCTTGCAGCATGCGCTCCGCACCCGGCGACAGGCGCAGGCGCTCGTCGTACACGCGTTGCAGCGCGGAGGCGTCCAGGCCTTCCAGCAGCGCCACGCGGCGGCGCAGGCTTTCAGCGAAATCCAGCTCGCCGCGCATGGCAGCTTCGGTGATTTCGGATACTTGCGGCTTGAGACCCTGCATGTCCGCGATTTCATCGATGCACTCGATGGTAATCAGGGTGGAGTCCATGTCCATTGCCACCAGGCGGAAATCGCTCAGGTGGCGGCGGCCCATCATATAAGTGGCATCCAGCTGGGCGGCGTGCGCGGCGACCTCGATGGTCTGGCGCAGTGCCGGGGAATAGCTGATGCCTTCGCAGCGTACGGCATGTTCCGAAACGCGGTGAACGGACTTGGGTGCGGTCAGGGCGGCAATGCGCTCCAGCCGTGCATCGCAGTCGCCGGTGCCCTGCAGCACCAGATTCATCGTGATATCGTCTTTCTTCATCAGGCGGTCAATTGTTTGATTGCGGTCTTAATCTGATTCACGCGTGCCGTCAGGTCGGGCATGTTCGCGGTTATCTTCAGTTTATCCTGTCCTGCCAGTTTGATGTGGCGCTGATTCTGGATCAGGTGAATGATGCGCATCGGATCGATGGGCGGCTTGGGCATGAATTGCAGGTTGGCTGCTTCACTATGTGCGTCGATCTTGATGATGCCGACGGTCTTGGCCGCGATGCGCAGGCGGTGGGTCTCCACCAGCGCCTTGGCCTGCTCCGGCAGTTTGCCGAAGCGGTCGATCAGTTCTTCCTGCAGATTGTCGATGGCGTCCTGCGCTTCGCAGTTGGCCAGGCGCTTGTAAATGGACAGGCGCTCGTGCACGTCGCCGCAGAAATCCGCGGGTAGCAGGGCTGGGACGTGCAGATTGATTTCGGTGGTCGTTGCCAGCGGCGCCGCCAGATCGGGCTCCTTGCCCGCCTTCAGCGCGCGCACGGCTTCGTTTAGCATGTCGGTGTACAGCTGGAAGCCCACTTCCAGCATTTCGCCGGACTGGTTCTCGCCCAGCACTTCGCCGGCGCCACGGATTTCCAGGTCGTGCATGGCGAGATAGAAGCCGGAACCCAGTTCTTCCATTTGCTGAATCGCGTCCAGACGGCGCTGCGCCTGTTTGCTCAGGCCCTGCACATCGTTGACCAGCAGATAAGCGTATGCCTGGTGGTGCGACCGGCCGACGCGGCCGCGCAGCTGGTGCAGCTGGGCCAGGCCGAACTTGTCGGCACGGTGCATGATGATGGTGTTCGCGGTCGGCACGTCGATGCCGGTTTCGATAATCGTGGTGCACAGCAGGATGTTGTAGCGCTGGGCCACGAAATCGCGCATCACTTTTTCCAGATCGCGCTCGTGCATCTGGCCGTGCGCCACGGCGATGCGGGCTTCCGGCAGCAGTTCGGTCAGCGCGGCCAGACGGTTCTGGATGGTTTCGACTTCATTGTGCAGGAAGTAGACCTGGCCGCCGCGCTTCAGCTCACGCAGCACGGCTTCGCGGATGATGGAGCCGTTTTCGTTACGCACGAAGGTCTTGATGGCCAGGCGCTTTTGCGGCGCGGTGGCAATGACGGAGAAGTCGCGCAAGCCTTCCAGCGCCATACCCAGCGTACGCGGGATCGGCGTCGCGGTCAGCGTCAGCACGTCCACCTCGGCGCGCAGGGACTTCAGCGCTTCCTTCTGGCGCACGCCGAAACGGTGTTCCTCGTCGATGATGACCAGGCCCAGTCTTGTGAATTTCACGTCGTCGGACAGCAGCTTGTGCGTGCCGATCACGATGTCCACGGTACCGTCCTGCATGCCTTTGATGGCGTTGGCGATCTCTTTGCCGGTGCGGAAACGGGACATCTCGGCAATGCGCACCGGCCAGTCCGCAAAGCGGTCGGCGAAGGTCTGCGCATGCTGCTCGGCCAGCAGGGTGGTCGGCGCGAGAATCGCGACCTGCTTGCCGCCCATGACGGCAATGAAGGCGGCGCGCAGCGCGACTTCCGTTTTGCCGAAGCCCACGTCGCCGCACACCAGGCGGTCCATCGGTTTGCCGGACGTCATATCCTTCATCACGTTCAGGATGGCGGCTGCCTGGTCCGGCGTTTCGTCGAAGCCGAAACTCTCGGCGAAGCGCTCGTAGTCCTGCGACGAATATTCGAAAGCGTGGCCCTGGCGCGCAGCGCGGCGGGCGTAAAGGTTCAGCAGCTCGGCGGCGGTGTCGCGCACCTGCTCGGCGGCTTTGCGTTTGGCCTTTTCCCACTGGCCGGAGCCCAGGGTGTGCAGCGGCGCATCTTCCGGCGAACCGCCGGAGTAGCGCGAAATCACGTGCAACTGGGAGACGGGCACATACAGCTTGGTGTCCTTGGCGTATTCCAGATGCAGGAACTCCGTCTCGCCTTCGCCCAGGTCCATGCTGGTCAGGCCCATGTAGCGGCCGATGCCATGGTTGATGTGCACCACCGGGTCGCCGATCTTCAGTTCGGACAGGTCGCGCACCATGGACTCGACCTGGGTCACAGCCTCCTGCTTCTTCTTGCCGACGCGGCGGCCGGTGCCGGCATACAGTTCGGTTTCGGTGATGAACGTCAGTCCATCTTCCAGCTCAAAGCCTGCATGCAGCGGCGCCACGCCCAGCACGAACTTGGCGTCGGATGCGAGGAAGCCCTCATAGCCTTCCACCGGCGGCGGCGCCAGGTCGAATTCGGCGAAATACTGCTGCAGCGTTTCGCGGCGGCCGTTGGTTTCGGCGCAGATCATGACGCGGCGCTTGGTCTGCATCAGGTAGGAACGCAGATTGGTCAGCGGATCGTCCAGGTGCCGGTTGACGGCGATGTTTGGAATCGGCGCGCTCAGCTCCGATGCCGGCGCGGACATATCGCGGCTGATCGCGATGCGTGCATGCGGCTTGGCCTGGATGAAGAACTGCTCGTCGCCGAGGAAGATCTGGTCCGGCGGCAGAATCGGGCGCTCGCGGTCGGCCTTCAGGAATTTGTAGCGCGATTCGGTATCGGCCCAGAAGCGCTTGATGGACGCATCGATGTCGCCAATCATGGCCAGCGCCGCACCTGCCGGCAGGTAGTCGAAGATGGTCGCCGTCTCTTGGAAGAACAGTGGCAGGTAGTATTCGATACCGGCGGAAGCGATGCCGCTGCTGATGTCTTTGTAGACCACGGAGCGTGACGGATCGCCTTCAAACGTTTCGCGCCAGCGGCTGCGGAAGGTGGTGCGCGCGGCTTCGTCCATCGGGAATTCGCGGCCGGGCAGCAGGCGCACTTCCTTCACCGGATACAGTGAACGCTGGGTGTCCGCATCGAAGGTGCGGATGGTTTCCACCGTGTCGCCGAACAGGTCGAGGCGATAAGGCAGGGCGGAACCCATCGGGAACAGGTCGATCAGTCCACCGCGCACCGAGTATTCGCCTGGCGACATCACCTGCGTCACGTGGGTGTAGCCGGCCAGGGTAAGCTGCGACTTCAGCTTCGCTTCATCCAGCGATTCGCCCTGCTTGAAGAAGAAGGTATAGGCGGCCAGGAAAGACGGCGGCGCCATGCGCACCAGCGCGGTGGTGGCCGGAACCAGCACCACATCGCACTGGCCGGTCTGGATCTCATGCAGGGTGGCCAGACGTTCGGACACCAGGTCCTGGTGCGGGGAGAAGGCGTCGTAAGGCAGGGTTTCCCAGTCCGGCAGCAAGTGGCAACGCAGCTTGCCTTCAGCGAACCATGGAATCTCTTCCAGCAGGCGCTGACCATCGCTGGCCTGGGCCACGATCACGGCCAGCATCTGGCCGCGCGACTTCAGTTCAAGGGCTGTTTGCGCGAGTGCATAGGCATCCGCGGAGCCGAACAGATTGGGCAGGACAAAGCGGTTGCCGGGTTTGGGTATTGCTTTTTTTAAGTCAAAGGACATGCAGAAACGTGGGCGCTGTGGATGTCTGGCCCCACATTATAGTGCAAGCCCTTAGGGGACGCCGCCAGCCGCGCCCGGCCGGCGGCGCTGCCTCATTCGTAGGCAGTCAGGCGTTTCTGCTCCTGGACTGTGAACTGGGAATCGCGCAGCTGCTGCATGGTGACTTCGTTGGCGCCCTGCAGGCGGGCGCGGTCGGCGCGGTAGGCGGCAATGCGGCGCTGCCAGTCGGCTTCCTCGCGGTCCACGTCGGCCAGCCGGGCGGCTGCTTCCGGCGATAGCGCGGCGGCGCGCAGGCGATAGACTTCGTTATCATCGGCGCCCTGGCTGCGGGCTTGCTGCACGGCCGCTTCCAGGCTCAGGATCTTGACCGGCGCATCGCGCTCGGCCTTTTCGGCTGCCGACAGTTTGCCGTCCAGCGCCGACAGCTGCGCGCGGCGCTGGGCGTCGCTCAGTTGCTTGTCCTGGGTGATTTCCAGCCGCGCGATGGCGTCACGGTCGCGCGCATCGGAGGCGCCAAACAGACCTGCCAGCTCGGCGGCGCTGAAATAATCCCTGCGTAGCCTTTGCATGGCTTCCAGCCGGGCGCGCGCAGCCTTGGCCTGGTCCGGCGACGGCTTCAGCTTGCCCTCCAGGTCCGCCAGCGCGTGCTTGTAGGCGAGGTAGCGGTCGAGCAGGGCGATGGCCTCGGCTGCGGCGATCGGCGTCAGGCGCTGGCGCAGATCGCGCTCGATGCCGGCGCGGATGGCCGGCAAATCCTGCTCGCCCAGCGACGACAGGTAGTAATCAAAGAGATGCGTCAGCTCTTCATTGATGACCAGATGGCCGGCGTCGCTGCGGATGTCGCCGTCCGGCCGTGTTCCGGCCATTGAGGGGGCGAATGCGGTGGAGGTGACATCGCCAGCGGCGGCATTGCCCCCCGCAGCCGGCGCAGATTGCGCGCTGGCGGCAGGCAGCGGCGCCTGGCCCTGCGGCCACAGCACCCAGATGGCGGGCGCCACAGCCGCAAGGGCTAAAGCGAGATAGCGCAGCAGTTTCACAGGCCCAGGCCCTGCAAGCGGTTGGCCTGTTGGCGGTACAGCGTGACAGGATCAGTCTCGAACAGATTCGTGATACCGATCAGCTGGTTCACCTCATCCAGGTGGTTGAGGGCGTAATCGTCGCGGATCACGCGGCCCAGATGGCTGGAGCAGCTGGCGACCAGGCCGTCGTTCTTCGCGCCGCCAAACGCCAGGCCCGTCAGCGCCAGGAAAGGATCGGCAGCGTCGAACACATTGGTGTAAGGCTGGGCGCCGCTCCAGGAGAAGTAATACACGCCATGCACCTGATACGCGCCTTCGCCGCACGCGGACGTCGGCACGCCTTCAGGATGGGCCGCGTTGAAGGCCGCGGTGCCTGCCGTGCTCAGCGACACCGCCGCCGCGCGCGAGCTTTGCGGGTACGTCGAGCTGCCGGACAGAAGGCTGATCAGGCTGGCCAGTCCGTTCGCCACGTCGTAAGCCACATCCGGTGCCGCGCCGATCAGCACGTCCGCCACCTTGGAACCCTTGTTCACGCCGCCCACGCTGGTGACGGACGCCACCAGGTCCGGCCGCACCGACGCCACATAGCGTGCTGTCGGGCCGCCGTGACTGTGGCCGATCAGGTTGACCTTGGACGCGCCCGTGGCAACCAGGATCTGTTTGACTTGCAAGAGCAATTGTTCGCCGCGCACCTCGGTGCTGTTAGCGGCGGACACGGTGGTCACGTACACGGTTGCGCCGCCGCTGCGCAGGGCCGGTGCAATGCCGTAGAAGTAATCGACCGGGCCGATATTGTCGAAGCCGAACAGTCCGTGCACGAGCACGATGGGATAGCGGGTCTGGGTATAGCCGGTGGCCCAGGACGGCAGGGCCAGGCAGGCGAGCAGCAGTGCGGACAGGCACGTCAGGATGCGTTTCTTCATTTTGTCTCCGTGTGAAGGAACTACGTTCAAGGGCCGGGCATTGCCCCGTCCGATCTGCGCCGGTTAGAAAAGCGAGCAGCTGCTCGGTTTTCAAAATTTAGCACCGTATTTTAAGGAAGAAAGGGCATTTCGCAAAAATTCCGGCGTTCTGTTCTGGTCGGAAATTTAACGTTGTTTTAATGAGCTATAATCTTTCAGCACTCAACAAACGGAGCCAGCGTTGCCGGGCAGTTTCGACTTCAAGCAATTCCAGGCCAGCACGCCGCTCGACGGCGACAGCATCTGGTCCTGGCTTCTCACGCGCAATGCCGGGCGCATCACCGTCAAGCGCCCCAAGCCCGCGCTGGAAAATCTCGAACGCATCTTCGCCGCCACCTTCCGCCTCGCCAATGAGGTGGGCTTCCGCGCCATGACCTTGCGCGACTTGTGCCGTGAAACCGGGCTGTCCATGGGCGGCTTGTATGGCTATATCGACAGCAAGGACCAGCTGGCGGAAATGATTGAAGACGTGGTGCGCCATTGCAGCTCGGCCGTGCCGGAGTGGTACGCGGATATCGAGAATCCGCGCGAACGCCTGGAAGCCATGGTGCGCGGCTGGATTTATCTTTCCGAGTTGCTGCAGCCCTGGTTCTACTTCGTCTACATGGATTCGCGCGTGCTCAAGCCCGAACAGCGCGCCACTGCCAAGGAAGCCGAGCTCCACGTTCAGGCTGTGATTGCAGACACCATCCGCAAGGTGGAGCCGCCGCGCCAGTGCAATCCCGATCTGCTGGCGGCGCACTGCCTGGCCGCCTTCCAGGACTGGTATGTAAAGCGCTGGAAGTATCGCGCCGCCAAGGTCGATGTGGACGATTTCGCCGCCAGCGTGGTGGCGGTGCTGCGCAACGGCTTGTCCTGATTTCAATGTTGTTACGCCTGCGTCAGGCGTACGCCACAGTCCTCCCAAATCTCGTTGACGCTCGGGAATTTTCGACCGATAGTCGTCGTACGA
>NZ_JBFRDW010000234.1:0-13765 GCF_052113985.1 Pseudoduganella sp. RAF53_2
GTGGACGTGGATGTGAAACAGCGTCTGCGTCTGGGTCAATACGGTAAGGCCACCATCGGCATGACGTGGACCCACATCGCTTCCTGGCYGCGTGCGGAATCGGATACCCTGCAGTACCAGTTCGCCGGCACCCACGGCAACTGCGATACGTCGAACTGCGCCGGTACCCCGAAGAACAAGATCAACCTGACCGCTTCCTGGGACATCAGCAAGTTCAACTTCACCGCTACCGCCAACTACCGCGACAGCATGAAGAACATCAAGTTTGAAGGCGACCTGTGCGCCAACAAACTGGCTGATGGCACCGATGCACCGAACGGCTGCAAACTGGCTTCGTTCACCACGGTTGACCTGTCGACCCGCTGGAACTTCAGCAAACAGCTGACCCTGTTCGCTTCGGTATCCAACCTGTTCGACAAGATCGCTCCGCTGGACCCGCTGACCTACGGTGGCATTTCCTTCAACCCGATGGACGGTTCGGGCGCGATTGGCCGCTACTTCAAAGCAGGTGCGCAGTACAAGTTCTAAGCCCTCTGATTTGAGCTGAAGTTCGCTCGGAAAGGCGGTGAGAAATCACCGCCTTTTTTTATTTCCCATAGGAACCAAACGTCATCAAAAGTGTCGCGCGGAAGTCACACCCATTTGGCTAGTTTGCCGAATTAATAAATTGATTTTCGTCAAAGTACCGAACTATTCACCAGTGGAAAGTTCTTTCATATGCCTGTCATATTGGCCAATTTGTATTCAATTTAGCTAAACACCACGCCAACTCCTGCGATATCGCACGCAACTCCCCCAATCCCTGCGGCTCGCCCTGAAGTGAAACTTCAACATTGACACTATGAACACACGGATGATTTCATACCGTATGGAAAAAACGTTGCTGTTCTTTTCATTGGCGTCCTGCATGGACATCAACTTTAAACAGGACGGTATGGCGGCGATCAGCCCTCATCCGGCTTGATCTAAAAAGGGAGTAAAAAAATATGATGGTGGAATCGATTTTGTCCCGCTCTGTACGCCTGATTTGCGCAGGCGGCATGGCGCTGGGCGTATCGGCTGCGTTCGCACAAGATGCGAGCCAGGCGATGCAGAAGGTGGAAGTTACCGGTTCGCGCATCCCGAGCGCAAACCTGGAAGGCGTGTCCCCGATCACGGTGATGACCGCTAAAGAGATCAAGATGGATGGCGTGCGTTCGGTAGAAAACCTGCTGAACAACATGCCGCAGGTGTTTGCTGACCAGGGCGGTACCATTTCCAATGGTTCCTCCGGTACTGCAACCGTCAACCTGCGTAACTTCGGCRCCGACCGCACCCTGGTGCTGGTCAACGGCCGTCGTCTGCCGGCCGGTTCGCCGTCCAATACCGCAGCTGACTTGAACCAGATCCCAGCACCGCTGATCAAGAAAGTTGAAATCCTGACCGGTGGCGCAGGCGCCGTGTACGGTTCCGATGCAGTGGCCGGTGTGGTCAACTTCATCCTGCAGGACAACTACCAGGGCGTGCAGATCGAGGCCAATGAGTCCTTCTACAACCACGGCCAGCACAGCGACGCAGGCCAGGCTGCCAACAATGCCCGTAACTTCGCGCTGCCAGGCGACAAATTCGCTGACGGCCGCATCAAGGATGCCAACCTGCTGATCGGTGGCAACTTCGACGAAAACCGCGGTAACGCCACCGTCTTCTTCAACTACAAGAAAGAAGACGCCCTGCTGCAATCCGAGCGCGACTTCTCCGCTTGCTCGTTCGGCGGCTTCACCTCCGGCAATACCCTGAAGTGCGGCGGTTCCGGTACCTCCTACCCGGGCCGCTTCCTGGTGGCTGGTGGCCAGAAGACCGTTGCTGACGCAAACGGCGGCGTACGTAACTACGTTGCTGCGACCGACCAGTACAACTTCGGTCCGCTGAACTACTTCCAGCGTCCTTCCGAGCGTTATGGCTTCAACGCCCAGGCGCACTACCAGGTCAACGAACACACCCGCATCTACACCGAAGCATCGTTCCACGATGACCACACCGTGGCTCAGATCGCTCCGTCCGGCCTGTTCGGTTTCGACGCATCCGGTCCTAACGCCATCCACTACGAGAACCCATTCCTGTCGCAGCAGTGGAAAGACGCCCTGGGCCTGAAGAACCCGGGCGACACCGCTGACGCCATCATCTTCCGCCGTAACGTGGAAGGCGGCGGCCGCCAGGATGACATCCGTCACACCTCCTACCGCGGCGTGATCGGCGTCAAGGGCGAGATCGGCAACTGGAACTACGACGCATTCGGCCAACTGGGCCGCGTGCTGTACGCAGAGAACTACTTCAACGACTTCTCCAACGTGCGCATCGGCCGCTCGCTGGATGCGGTGACCAACTCGGCCGGCCAGATCGTCTGCCGCTCCGTGGTCGACGGCACCGACCCGAACTGCGTACCGTACAACATCTGGTCGCTGGGCAAAGTATCGCCTGACGCGCTGACGTATCTGCAGACCCCGGGCTTCAAGCGTGGCTCGACCCACCAGTCCGTGCTGGGCTTCAACGCCGGTACCGACCTGGGCAACTACGGCATCAAACTGCCAACCGCTGAAAACGGCGTGGCATTCAACCTGGGCTTCGAGCACCGCACCGAGAAGCTGAGCCTGGCAACCGACCAGGAATTCGACACCGGTGACCTGGCTGGCCAGGGCGGCCCAACCCACGGCGTGGAAGGCCAATACTCGGTGAAGGACTACTTCGTCGAAACCCGCGTTCCGCTGATTGAGCACAAGCCATGGGCTGAACTGCTGTCCGCTAACCTGTCCTACCGTCGTTCGGACTACTCCACCGACCAGAAGACCAACTCCTACGGTATCGGTACCGAGTGGAAGCCGATGGAACTGTTCGGCATGCGCGCGTCCTACCAGCGTTCGGCTCGTGCAGCAAACGTGGTTGAACTGTTCACTCCACAAGGTATCGGTCTGTACGACAACGATAAAGATCCTTGCGCAGGCGCGACCCCGTCCGCATCCTTCGCTCAGTGCGCGAAGACCGGCGTGACCGCGGCACAGTACGGCCACATCGACGACAGCCCGGCTGGCCAGTACAACGCCCTGTTCGGTGGTAACAAGAACCTGGCTCCGGAAATCGGCAAGTCCTACACCGTTGGTCTGGTGCTGACCCCAGCGAAGAACCTGTCCCTGTCCCTGGACTACTTCAACATGAAGGTCACCGGTGTGATCGCTGGCGCGCCAGCTACCACCACCCTGAACCAGTGCTTGCTGACCGGCGATCCGAAGTTCTGCTCGCTGATCACTCGTGACCGTCTGGGCACCCTGTGGGCCCTGCCGACCGCGCAGATCGTTGCGACCAACCAGAACCTGGGTATGCGCAAGACCTCCGGCCTGGACGTTATCGCCAACTACCGCATGAAGGCGCCTAACAACCTGGGCTCGCTGGACTTCAACCTGACCGGCACCTGGCTGAAAGAGTTCAAGCAGGAAGACGTACCTGGTACCGGCGAGTACGATTGCGCCGGCCTGTTCGGCCCATCCTGCGGCACTCCGCTGCCTAAGTGGCGTCACAAGGCCCGTGCTTCGTGGCAGACCCCATGGGCCGTGGATCTGGCTCTGACCTGGCGTTACATCAAGAAGGTCAACCTGTCCTCGACCAGCGACAACCCGATCCTGGCCGGCGATTCGGAGCCAGCTGACCGCGTGTTCGGTTCCCGCAACTACTTCGACCTGGCTGCGAGCTACAACATCAACAAGATCTTCACCGTGCGCGGTGGCGTCAACAACCTGTTCGACAAAGATCCTCCAGTTGGTGGCGTGACCTCCAGCACTTTCGGCAACGGCAACACCTTCCCACAGGTGTACGATGCTCTGGGCCGCCGCGTGTTCATGAACGTGACCGCGAAGTTCTAAGCCTTAGCGCTGTGAACGACAAAAAACCTCGCCCGCTGGGCGAGGTTTTTTTTTGATTGATTTTCACACTGCACGGTCGTAAGCTGGCCATGCAAATTTAATAAGAAAGGGACTTTATGGAAATGAAAAGTGTATGCGCCCTGCTGGGCGCCCTGGCGCTGACCGCCTGCGCCGCCAGCCAGGAGCCAATTGTCACCGAGGCGGATATTCAGAACGCCAAGCAGATGCAGGCGATTCAGGCCAAGCAGACAACGCTGACCGGCAGCCGTATTCCTGGCCGCATGACCTCGGAACAGATGCTGCGCTCGACCGGCCAGCAGGACTTCCGCGATTCGACGGAAGTCAAATCAATCGGCAATACCCTGCACGCTAACGGCCAGTAAGCGCGTATCAGAGGCCGAAGCCTGCGCTTTCGGCCGAATAAGCCCGCATGCCTTCACTGAGCGCACTGATCATGGTGCGCTCAGCTTCACTCAGATGCGGGTGCCAGACATCGAAAATCAGTACCACGCGCAGCTCATCGCTTCGGTTCCAGGCTTCGTGCTCGATGGTGTCATCGAATACCCACGCCTTGCCCGGCACCCACTCCCGCGTTTCATTCCCCACCCGGAAGCCGCAATGCGGCGGCACGATCAGAGGCAGATGCACCACCAGGCGTGAATTGGACACGCCGCAGTGCGGCGGAATATGCGTGCCAGGCCTTAGCAGGGAAAACATGGCGGACGGCGTCCGGCCCGTCTGGCGCGGCTGTGGCGCCCCGCCCAGTGCCGCCATGGTGACCGGGCAGCGCGCGGCATTGGCTGGCGACAGCACGCCGTCCTTGATCAGGTGGAAGGCGCTCCAGCGCGGCGACTTGTTCAGCTCGGCCCACTGCGCCAGCGGCATATCGTCCGCATAATTCAGATAAGGTTCGAAACCATTGTCCTCGGCCAGCACGGCCAGGAATTCCTTGCGGATCGCATCGGTCTGCGCCTCGACCGCATCCAGCCAGGGAAAGTCTTCGCGCGCGAAAAAGCTCAGCGGCAGCAGGCCGGGGTAATGGTATTGCGCCGATTGCGATTCGAAGCGGCGCTTGCGGCCGAACATGATGTCCAGCGAATCCTGGAAGCGGCCCAGGTTACCGCCGCCCAGCGAGGCGATATGCGGCGCCAGGAAGGTTTCGAGATAGGTGCTGAAGTCGCGATCGTAATGCTCACGGAAAGCCAGCGCCTTCTGCAGCAGCGGCCGCAGATTGGGATGCAGCTGTTCCAGCGGCGGCGCCACACGGGCCGCCGCGCCATAGGCTTGGGCCGCGGCGTGCGTCTTCTTCTGGCGTTCGTACAGGGCGCCGCGCAGCAGCAGCGCCAGCAAGTCCTGCGGATCGCGCTTCAACGCGCCGCTCAGGGCGGCATCCTCGCCCGCCTCGTCGCCCTGCTGCTGGCAGACCACGGCCAGGTTGATCCATTGCTGCAGATCGCTGCCATCCGCCTGTACCAGGCGTTCCAGCAGGCTGCGCGCCTCCTTTAAGTCCTGGCGGCGGAAAGCCCGCTGCGACATGGCCAATAAGGCGCGGGGATGATTGGGGTCGAGGGCAAGAATGCGGGTCCAAATCTGGCCTGCGCGCTCGTCCTGTCCGGACTGGATGGCGCGCAGCACCTCGGCTTCAAGCGCCGCAATCTCCCTGGTCTCCAATTTTTCTCCTTATATACAATCGATACACTTCGTTACTAAGGACTTTATTCGCCTTTCAGACGGCGCTGACGCACCGCTTCGGCCAGACCTTCCAGCACCTGCACGCTGGCATCCCAGTCGATGCAGCCGTCGGTGATCGACTGGCCATAGGTCAGTTCCTTGCCCGGCACCAGATCCTGGCGGCCGAACACGAGGTGCGATTCCACCATCACGCCCACGATACGGGTGTCGCCACCGGCCACCTGCCCCGCGATGTCGGCACATACCGGCACCTGGTTTTCCGGCTTCTTCGAGCTGTTGGCGTGCGACGCATCGATCATCAGGCGCGCCGCCAGGCCCTGGCCGGCGATCGCCTTGGCCGCGTCTTCCACGCTGGCCGCGTCGTAATTCGGCACCTTGCCGCCGCGCAGAATGATGTGGCAATCCTCATTGCCATTGGTGGACACGATGGCCGAGTGGCCGCCCTTGGTCACCGACAGGAAGTGGTGCGGCTGCGAGGCGGCCTTGATCGCTTCCACCGCGATCTTGGTGTTGCCGTCCGTGCCGTTCTTGAAGCCCACCGGGCAGGACAGGCCGGACGCCAGCTCGCGGTGCACCTGCGATTCCGTGGTGCGCGCCCCGATCGCGCCCCAGGAAATCAGATCGGCAATGTACTGCGGGCTGATCACGTCCAGAAATTCGGTGCCGGCCGGCAGACCCAGCTCGTTGATGTCGCGCAGCAACTCGCGCGCCATGCGCAGCCCGTCGTTGATGCGGAAACTGTTGTCCATGTACGGGTCGTTGATCAGGCCTTTCCAGCCCACCGTGGTGCGCGGCTTCTCGAAGTACACGCGCATCACGATTTCCAGGTCGTCCTTCAGACGCTCGCGCATCTGCACCAGGCGGCGCGCATACTCCATCGCCGCTTTCGGGTCGTGGATCGAGCACGGGCCGATCACCACCATCAGGCGATCATCCTGGCCGTGCAGGATGCGATGCAAAGCGACGCGCGCGCTGGACGCGGTCTGGGAAGCAGCCTCGGTGCAAGGGAACTCGCGGATCAAATGCGAGGGCGGCGTCAGTTCCTTCATTTCGCGGATGCGCAAATCGTCGGTGCGTTGCATATTGAATCTCCTGGGGATGGGTAAAAAAAAACCGCCATCTCTGGCGGTTTTTGGTATTTGCTGGGATCTCGTTTTTGCTGCTACGTGAACCGGCCGCTACTCCACCGCCTGAGGGTTGGAATGGCTAAAGTAAAAGTGGCCGGTAAAGAAAACGAAGCGCTGCATGGTCGAAAGATCCATTAATTTCGAACCACTATAGCAACAGATCGCAGCCTTTGCAAGCGAGGTTGATCGACGGAATTGTGTCGCGCACATACGACGGAATTCATACTCGGCTTTGCAAATTGGCATATAACGGCAGCTCTCGCATGAAAACACATTAACTTTCCTGGAGATTGCCATGCACCGAATGCGCCCCTTACCGGGCGTACTGCGACGAGCTTTTCCTCTTGCAGTCACGCCCCTTCTGCTGTCCACCTTCGCCGCACAAGCCCAGACCATGGGCCCCGATCAAAGCCAGCCAATCCAGCGTGTCGAAATCACCGGCTCCAACATCCGCCGGGCGCAGGCCGAAACGTCCAATCCCGTGCAGACCCTGAACCGCGCCGACATCGAGAAGTCGGGCAAGACCACGGTCGCCGAGCTGCTGCAAACGCTGGCGGTGGATAACCAGGGCTCCGTGCCGACCACCTTCGGCAACGGCTTCGCGGCGGGCGCCTCCGGCATCTCGCTGCGCGGCCTCGGTTCCGCCTCGACCCTGGTGCTGCTGAACGGCCGCCGCATCGCGCCTTACGGCCTGGCGGACGATGGCCAGAAAGTGTTTGCCGACCTGAACATCATTCCGACCGAAGCGGTGGACCGGGTTGAAGTGCTGAAGGGCGGCGCCTCCGCCATTTACGGCTCGGACGCCATTGCCGGCGTGGTCAACGTCATCCTGCGCAAGGATTATGTGGGCACGGCGATCCGCGCCAGCCAGGGCATCTCGCAGGAGCGCGATGGCGGCGATTCGCGCGTGTCGATCACGCATGGCTTCGGTGACCTCGACAAGGACCGCTATAACGCCCTGTTCAGCATCGAGTTCGGCAAGAAGAACGAGGTGTGGAACCGCGACCGCGACGACCGCGGTCCGGTGGGCCGCGCCGACCTGCGCGACTTCGGCTTCAGCGCCCAGGAAGCGCTGGGCGGCACCGGCGCCATCACCACCAACAATGCGGCCGGCAGTTCAGTCAACGGCAATGTGCGCAACCCGGCCACGCTCGACTACTACAGCCGCGGCAATCCGGCCGGCGCCGGCTTCACCCGCTTCTTCCCCGGCGCGGCCTGCTCCAACTTCACCAATCATCCGCAGGGCGATCCTGGTGGCGGCTGCCTGATCGACTCGACCCAGCAATACAGCCAGATCCAGCCGCGCCAGCGCACGCTGAATCTGTTCGGCCGCTTCACCTACCAGATCAATCCGGACTGGCAGACTTATTTCGAAGTGAATGGCTACCGCAGCAACTCGAAGTCGTCCACCACGCCCTCCACCATCAGCGCCAACGAAGGCTATCCGGGCGGCCCGGTCAGCAATGCCGGCGTGTCGCTGGGCGCGGCGCATCCGGACAATCCCTACTATGGCACGGCCGCACGGCTGCGCTACCTGGCCTGGGACATCGGCCCGCGCGTGAGCGAAATCGAATCGACCTTCACCCGCGCGGTGGCGGGCGTGAAAGGCAGTGCATACGGTTGGGACATCGACAGCGCCCTGCTCTTCTCGGAGAACAAGGTGAGCAACGACCGCGATGGCTATATCCAGCGCGACGTTGCCTTCGCCCTGCTGAACCCATCGGCCGCCAACGTGGCCGCGGCGATGAACAATCCGCTGTATGCCGGCCTGCCGCCTGGCAGCTACTGGCGCATCGGCGAGAACGCGGGTCTGAACTCGCGTGCGATTTACGAAGCCCTGTCGCCGACGATCTCGAACGACGCCCACACCCGCATCGCGCAGATCGACTTCAAGGCTTCGCGCGAATTCGGCAAGCTGCCTGGCGGTGCGCTGGGCCTGGCGGTAGGCGGTGAATTCCGCCACGAATCGACCGAGCTGCAGCCAACCGCCGGCACGGAGCGCGGCAACATCATTGGCCTGGGCTACTCCGCGTATGAAGGCAGCCGCAATGCTTCGGCCCTGTATGCCGAGCTGCTGGCGCCGGTGCTGAGTTCCGTGGAGCTGTCCGGCGCGCTGCGCTATGACCACTTCACCGACGTCGGCAATTCGTATACGCCGAAGGTCGGCTTGAAATGGACGCCGATAAATAACTTCGCCGTACGCGCCAACTTCGAACGCGGCTTCCGCGCGCCAAGCGCCGCGGAGAACGGCCGCGGCGGCCTGGCGGCCTTCTCCACAGCTGCCGATCCGCTGCGCTGCGCACTGGGCGTGGCGGCGGCCTGCAACCCTGCCTCGATTGCCGTCATCACCTCGCCGAATCCCGACCTGTCGCCGGAACGTTCGAAGAGCTATTCGGTGGGCGTGCTGTGGGACCCGCTGCCGCGTACCAGCCTGTCGGTGGACCTGTGGGAGATCAAGCGCAAGAACGAGATCAACCAGCAGCAGGTTGATGCCGCAATCGCAGCCGGCAATGTGGCACGCGATCCATCGACCGCCACCAGCATTCCTGGCGACCCTGGCGCCATCACGGCGGTGCTGGCGAAATACGTGAACTCGGCCTCGACCAAGGTGCGCGGCATCGACCTGGATGCGCGCCGCACCTGGGGCCTGGGCAGCTACGGCAACCTGGCCACCGACATCAAGTGGACCCACCTGTTCAAGTGGGTGCGCACCGAGCAGGACGGCACGTCGCGCGATTTTGCCGGCACGCATGGCAACTGCGACGTCACCAACTGCATGGGCACGCCGGATGATCGCATCAACCTCTCGGCCAGCTGGGAACGCAGCCAATGGAAGGTCACCGGCACGGTCAACYATCGGGCCAAATTCGACAACACTCTGTTCAAGGATGACCCGGATGGCTGCGCCAGCCACTTCGCCGATGGCCGCGATGCACCGAACGGTTGCCGCATCGCCTCCTTCACCACGGTGGACCTGACGGCACGCTATCGCATCAATCCGAAGCTGGAACTGTTTGGCACCATCCAGAACCTGTTCGACAAAGAGCCCCCGCTCGATCCGCTGACCTATGGCGCAGCAGGCTACAACCCGCTCGATTACAGCGGGGCCATCGGACGCTACTTCAACGTCGGACTGCGCTACCAGTTCTGATCACAACCCGAGGCAACAGCAGGTGGCAGGCACATCGTGCCTGCCACCAGGGTCACGCCGGTTTTTGACGCTTCGTTACAACACCGATCATATTATTTTCTAGACAATTGTTTTATATCAATTAGACTCTATGCAACCCATTGCACTGTCGTGGAACAGTGCTTGGCCGATCCACACTCACCATGGAGAGTCTGTTGATGAACTTACGCGTATGTGTGCTGTCCGCCTGGGGCCTGCTGGCCACCCTGCCCGCCCTGGCTCAAGAAATCCCTCCTGAAGAAAAAATGATCCGTGTTGAAATCACGGGTTCCTCGATCAAGCGGCTAGTGTCCGAGACATCCCAGCCGCTTTCCGTTTTCAAGGCCGAAGAATTCACCAAGCAAGGCCTGACCACTGCCCAGGAAGTGCTGGACCGCATCCCGTCCAACCAGACCAGCATGGGCGCGGGCAATACCGTTGGCGGTAACTCCAGCGGTCTGCCGACCGGCGGCCAGGCCGTCGCCGACTTGYGCGGCCTGGGCGGCGACAAGACCCTGGTGCTGCTGAACGGCCGCCGCATCGCCAACCACCCGTATGACGGCGCCAGCGTCGACCTGAACATCATCCCCGTGGCCGCGCTGGAACGCGTGGAAGTGCTGCGCGACGGCGCCTCCGCGATTTACGGCACCGACGCCATCGGCGGCGTGATCAACTTCATCACGCGCCGTTCCGTTACCGGCACCACGGTGACGGCGGAAGGCGTGATTCCCGAGCACAGCGGCGGCAAGGAAAAGCGCGCCAACATCATCAGCGGCATTGGCAATCTGGATGCCGATGGCTGGAATGCATTTGGCGTGATCGATTACCACAAGCAGGATGTGCTGACCTCGCAGCAGCGTCCCTTCTCCGCCACCGGCATCATTCCCGATCACGGGGTGAACGAAACCTCGGGCACCACCTTCCCCGGCAATTACTTCGACCCGACTTCAGGCGCCACCGGCAATCCCGGTTTCGCCAAAGGCTGCGACCAGCCCTTCTCGGTACCGCGCGCCAGCAATGGCACCTGCCGCCAGGACTACACGCGCCTGATCGACGACCTGCCGGAACAGGAACAGGTTGCCTTCTTCGRCCGCGCCGCCATGAAGTTCGGCGAGCACACGGCCAGCCTGGAATACCTGCATTCGCAAAACAAGGTGATGTCGCGCACCGCGCCGCCACCCCAGACGGATCTGATCCTGCCGAAGTCCAGCCCCTACTATCCGGGCAATTCGGGCGGCGTGCCTGCGCAGCCGGGCCTGTCCGGTGATCCGCTGTCGGTGAACTGGCGTCCGACCGAAGCGGGCCAGCGCCAGATCAATTCCAAAGGCCAGGCCGATCGCCTCGTCGGCGCACTGGAAGGCCTGGTGGCAGGCTGGGATTACAAGGCGGGCCTGAGCCACTCCATCAGCAAATCGGAAGAGAACTTCACCGGCGGCTATGTGCAGGATGCGGGCTTCGCGGCCGGCGTCTTCAACGGCATCCTGAATCCATTCGGCTTGCAGAACGATGCGGGCAAGGCCTACCTCGCCAGCGTGGCGCTGCGCGGCCGCGTGCAGGATGCGAAGAACACCACCACCGCCTTCGACGCCAAAGCCAGCCGCGATCTGATGCAGCTGGCGGGTGGCCCGCTGGCTGTGGCAGTCGGCACCGAGATCCGCCACGAGAAGGCGGACTTCAACGTGAACCGCGATATCGCAGGGCAAGCCGCCAGCTCCGGCCTTTCCGGGTCGCTGTCGAAAAACGGCTCGCGCAATATCCAGGCAGTGTTTGGCGAATTGAGCGTACCGGTCATCAAGGACCTCGACATCCAGGCCGCCGTGCGCTGGGACCACTACAACGATGTGGGCAGCACCACCAATCCGAAACTGGGCCTGCGCTACCAGCCTAACCAGACCGTTGTCCTGCGCGGTTCGGCCAGCACGGGCTTCCGCGCGCCGACCCTGTTCGAGAAGAACGCGCCGCAGTCCAAGAACGACACCAGCAATTCGTACAACGATCCGATCCTGTGCCCGAACGGCGTGCCGCAGCCAGGCGCCAATCCGCTGCGCGATTGCGATCTGCAGCAGTTCAAACTGCAGGGCGGTAATGCGAACCTGAGTCCGGAAAAGTCGACCACCTTCTCCTTCGGTGCCGTGATTGCGCCAATCCAGAACGTGACGCTGGCCGTCGACTACTGGAACATCCACCTGCGCGACAAGATCTCCTCGCTGCCGGAGCAAACCATTTACGGCGACTACGAGAAATACAAGGCGCGCTTCCTGCGTAATCCGGATGGTTCGCCATATGCAATCCTGGACCTGAACGAGAACCTGGGCAAGGTGCACACCGATGGTCTCGACATCAGCCTGACTGCCAATAGCGGCCGTACCGACTATGGCAACTTCGCCTTCACGCTGGACGGCACCTGGGTGCACAAGTACGAGTACCAGAACGAGCGCGATGGTGAGTTCATCCAGAACGTCGCCCGCTACGGCGACAATGCGCCGGTGTTCCGCTGGAAGCACAACGCTTCCCTCACCTGGAAGTACAGCACCTGGTCGGCCACGCTGTCGCAGACCTTCCGCACCGGCTACGACGACCAGAACCTGGTTGATCCGCAACACTTCAACAAGGTGTCGTCCTATCAGCTGTGGAATTTGTCGACGACCTATACCGGCTTCAAAGGCTTCAGCCTGACCGCCGGCATCAAGAATCTGTTCGACAAAGATCCGCCGTTCACCAATCAGGGCACGGTGTTCCAGAAGGGTTACGATCCGCGTTTCACCGATCCGATCGGCCGCGCGCTCTACCTGCGCGGCAGCTACACCTTCTGATCACGGCGCGGCCTRCGCAAGCCATACCAGGCGCAGGCCGCGACCGGTATGCCAAGGGCGACGGCGGAGACGCCGTCCCACACGCCATCGCCCAGCAGGGCCGCAATCAGTCCCACCATCGTCAGCAAGCCCATCGCCAGAGGTGCGCCCCACAAGCGCAGGAAGGCTGCGTTCATGCCGCCTCCGCTGCGATCGCGCTGTTCGTTGCGGGCACACTCACGCCACGTTTCAGCCACAGATACAGGCCGCTGCCCAGCACGATGATCGTTGCCAGATCGAGCATCGCCCACAGGAACTGCATCCATCCACCGCCGTAATCGCCGAAATGCAGCGGCTGCGAAATCAGCAGCGCGGTCAGATACCACGGCAGCTCGCGGCTGTCCGTGATCTGCGCGGTTTGCGCATCGACCAGCACCGGCTTGTACAAGCGCGAAGTCAGGGCCGTGTCGCCGCGCAGGAAGATGCCGTAGTGGTGGGCACTGGAGTAAGGCGTGCCGGGGAAGGCGACAAAGCCGATCTTCATGCCCGGCTCACGCGCCAGGGCACGCGCCATCGAATCCTGCATAGACCCCAGTTCCTTCAACTGCGGCGCGTTCCTGTACGGTGCGACCATGTCCGCCATCTCGGTGGATTGCCAATACTTCAGCATCAGATCGGCCCAGGTATTGACCATGCCCGTCGCGCCAACCACGAAGGTCCACACCAGCGTGACGATGCCCAGCAGATTATGCAAGTCCAGCCACTTCAGGCGCGGCGCACGCCCGCGGCGCACGGTGCCGAAATCCAGCTTGCGCATGAAAGGCGCGTACAGCACCACACCGGACACGATGGCCACCAGCAGCAGCAAGCCCATGAAACCGAGAAACAGCTTGCCCCACAAGCCCGAGTACAAATCCACGTGCAGGTGGAACATCACGCTCATGAAGCTGCCTTCGAACTTCGGCTGCGCCAGCACTTGCGCCGTGCGCGCATCCACCGCCACCGACAYATAATCCGGATCGACCGGATTGGCGCCCAGCGTCAGATTCCAGATATTCGGCTCGTCCGCTTCCTGCGACATGTACATCATTATCT
>NZ_JBFRDW010000235.1:0-8236 GCF_052113985.1 Pseudoduganella sp. RAF53_2
GCGCAGCGTGATCTGGCTCAGTCGCGTTATACCTATATGCTTGCCGCTCTGCGTTTGCGGGCTGCGGCCGGCACTCTGTCAGGCGACGACGTGCGTATGCTGGCGGCGCACTTCGAATAATAAGTGCCTTCTCCTGCGGACATTTTGCTGCGTGCAAGCGTAGTAAAATGTCCGTTTTCTTTTAGTCTTAATCTACCGGTCCGATGGCGTCGTCTGCATTGCAAGGAAACAATAGCAAATTATTAGGGCTTGAAGTCTTGCGCTTCATTTCCGCGATGGCTGTGTTGTTCTGGCATTACCAGCATTTCTCGTTTGTTGCGGATAAGGCGGTTGATTTTGCTCAGAATCAGCAACCGCTCTACGGCGTGTTTGCGCTGTTCTACAACTACGGCTTTTACGGCGTGCAGGTGTTTTGGTGCATCAGCGGCTTCATCTTCTTTTGGAAGTACCGTACCGCGTTGGCGGACGGCGCGATCGGCGCACGCAAATTCTTCGTGCTGCGCTTTTCTCGCCTGTATCCGCTGCACTTCGTGACGATGGTGCTGGTCGGTCTGCTGCAGCTGGTCTATTTTGCGCAGAGAGGTTATTACTTCGTCTACCAGCATAACGACCTCAAGCATCTGATCCTGAACCTGTTCCTGGCAAGTCATTGGGGTCTGCAGGATGGCTACAGCTTTAATGCACCGATCTGGTCGATCTCGGTGGAAGTACTGGTTTATCTGATCTTTTTCCTGACGCTGCGCTCGGTTGGTCGTAGCGCGTGGGTGAATGGCGCGGTGCTGCTGATCTGCGCAGCTGCGAAATGGGCGGGGGCAACTTCGCCGGTAGTGGACGCTGCAGCCTACTTTTATGCCGGGGGATTAGCGGCGATTGCCTTCCGATATCTTGAGGGATCAAAATACCTGGCGCATGCAAAGCTCGTGATGCTGGCCTTTGTCGCGCTCACACCGGTTGCCGCTTACGCCGGCAACTACTCGCGGGAACAATTTATCCCCTTATTCCTGCTGGCTTACTTGYCAGTGCTGCTGTTTGTCGCTGCGCGTGATTTCCCGATGCCTACGAAGATCCAGCGTTTGGTTGAGGCGGCGGGGAATATGACCTACTCCAGCTATCTGGTGCATTTTCCAATCCAGCTCAGCCTTGCGATCTTTTGCGATTGGCTGAATCGTCCTATTCCTTACTACAGCGTCAAGTTCTTCGGCATGTTCATGGGCTTGACGCTGGTGGCAGCGTATTTTGTGTACCGGTGGTTTGAGTTGCCAGCGCAGGACGCGATTCGCCGCAAGTTCGCCTGAGCATTGCGGGCTTGCCATCTCCGGACTTACAATCGCTGGCTAACCAAAATCAACCGGGGAAAAAATGAATCTTCCGCAATACATCACAATCAACGGTACTTCTTACGCATCTGAAAAACTGAGCGACGTGGCCAAACAGCAGGCCGCTAACATTCAAGTCGTCGACGCCGAATTGGCGCGCCTACAGCAGCAAACTGCAATCGCGCAAACCGCACGCAATGCCTACGTCAGTGCGTTGGTAGAGGCCGTGAAGGGCAAGGTCGACACTGCTACCGTAGAGAAGCCGAAGAAGCCGCGCGCACCACGTAAGCCAAAGGCTAAAGCGGAATAATAGAATTGCCTCTGTCAGACCAATGACCCCGGTATTAAAGCGCGTGACAACTGAGTTCATTCCGGCGGAGGATCGCGTGCGGCTGTCTGGCGAGATGGAGGACGGTCAAGTTGCGATCTGGCTCACGCGACGGCTCCTGGGCTTCCTGCTGCCGGTTTTACTGCAGCGACTGGATGACCTGTTCAGTTCTATGATTCCTGCGCACCGCGATGCCTTGCAGGAATTTGCGCAGCAGGCAGCAAGCAGTTCGCTCGAGGCGTCTGCGCCAGTGGTAACTGGCGATCAAGGATTGGCGATCGTGGCAACAGAGGTGGATGTGGGGCGCACCGATGAGGGCGTCTTGCTGACGATCCGCAATGACGCTCATGGTTTTCATCTGCCGCTTAGCAGCCAGGCCTTGCGTCAGTGGCTGCACATTCTCTATCGCGCCGACCGCCAGGCGGAGTGGAATCTGCCGCAATGGCCGGCCTGGCTGACCGGCGAGAACAAGCTTGCGCTGGAACCGACGGTCGCACTTCATTAGGTCTTACTCTTTGCCGTAACAGGCCGGGCAAGATTTGCCCGGTACGTATTCCGGCGCCAGCTGCTGGCGTGGCGTGACCACGGCGCGGCAAGCGAAGCATTGCTTGGTTTCGGTCGGTTCCAGCTGCGGATTCAGCGCGGTGCGGTAGTCGAACACGAAGCAGTCGCCGGTGTAGTGCGCGCCGCCGACTTCCTCGAAATACTTCAGGATGCCGCCTTCCAGCTGGTACACGTTGTCGTAGCCGATGTTTTGCATGTGGATCGCGGCTTTTTCACAGCGGATGCCGCCGGTGCAGAAGGTGACCACGGTCTTGCCGTCGAAGTCGGCCTTGTGCTTCTCGATCACTTCCGGGAACTCGGTGAACTTGGTCAGGCGGTAGTCGACCGTGTTGTTGAAGGTGCCGACGTCCACTTCGTAGTCGTTGCGGGTTTCGACCATGACGACCGGCTTGCCGTTGTCGTCGTGGCCCTGGTCGAGCCAGCGCTTCAGGGTTTTCGCTTCGACGAACGGGGCGCGGCCTTCTTCCGGCTTGATCAGCGGCATACGCATGGTGATGATCTCTTTCTTGATTCTCACCAGCATACGGCGGTGCGATTGCTCCTCCGACAAGCTTTCTTTCGTTTCAAGATCCGCCAGGCGGGCGTCGCTGCGCACCCAGGCCAGGTATTCATCGATGTGCTCGCGCGTGCCGGACAGGAACATATTGATGCCTTCCGGGGTCAGCAGAATGGTGCCTTTCAGGCCCAGGCGGGCGGTGATGTCCTGATATTGCGGACGCAGGTCCTCGAGATTGTCGAGGGTGATGAATTTGTAGGCGGCAATGTTGACGTAAACGGGCAGTGCCGCGCCGGCGCTCGCGGGCGCGCTCAGAGTCGATGCTTGCATGTTGCGTTGGGAATTAGAAACCGGAACAGCCAACATTATACCTTCTTCGGCCATTGCTTAAAAAGTGGGCAGGAACTTATCGGAGGCGGCTTTGTCTCATTCTGGTGAAGAGGAGACTCGATTGGGGAGTGCGCCATGGAACAGCCGCCAGAAGATGGATTGTCGTCGCAGGAAAGGCAGGCAAAAGCGATTGCCGATTTGTCATGCGAAGTGAAGCTGTTGTCGCAGCGGGTGGTGGCAGGATTCGCGGAATGCAGCGAGGCCAACCAGCATCTGGAAGAGCGGATTACTGAGGTGAAGACTGGACTGGATGCGAGAATTTCCGAACTCAGGTCTGATTTCGGAGAGCGCCTAGGTGCGATTGAGCGGAGATTGGATTTCTACGGGCGAGTTTTTACCAGCGTATTTGTCGCGCTCGTGGCGGGAATTTTCGGGAAGGCGATGCAGTGGTGGTGAAATGGCCGCCGGGCTTGTTGCCGGCGGCCGGGAAAATCATTTCTGCGACAGGACCCATTTCACCAGGGTGTGCGCTTCGGCGTCGGTTACCTGGTTAGGAGGCATCGGCACGGAGCCCCATACGCCGGAGCCGCCTTTCATCACTTTTTGCACCAGCTTGTCCTCGGCATCTTTCTGGCCTTTGTACTTGGCGGCGACGTCCTTGTAGGCTGGACCAACCAGCTTGGTGGCGACGGCGTGGCAAGCCAGGCAGTTCTTGGACTTGGCCAGATCTTCCGGGCTGGCTGCCTGGGCGGATACGGCCAGCATCATGAGCGCTGCAGCTGCGTAATATTTCATTGCGTTCTCCTCCTGGGTGGGCGTGTAAAAACCTTATTCTAGTAGATTCTTTAACACGCTATGTAAAGTTGCAGAGGGGTTAGCGGCACATTTGATGTCTCTTATGGAACCTTGGCATTCGGGCGATGATCCAACCAGCTCAAAACATGATACGCGCATAAGCAAACTGGAGAGAGCTGTGGATACTCAATCTGAGATCAACAAGGGCTTGGCCACGCTCGGCACAAAGGTCGAGCATGTGGACAATAAGATTGACGTAGTACGTGATCAACTCGACAAGAAGGTCGATACCGTGCGTGACCAACTGGATAAGAAGATCGATGCCGTACGAGACTAACTGGACAGGAAGATTGAGTCAGTGCGCGATCAGTTGGACAGGAAAATTGAATCAGTACGCGACCAGTTGGACCGGAAAATTGATGCGCTGCGGGCTGAGATGGACAGGAAATTCTTTTGGGTATATGGCGGAATCATTTCGATTGTTGCCGGCCAGGTCGCATTGTATTTCAAATGAGATCGAGCGTTGGCGATGTCGCCACGCCAGCGTACTTCAGGGGCGTCCGGACTGTTAAAATAGCGGCTCTTCTGCACAAGGATTGAGCACCGCGAATGAGCATTGACACCATCGAACAGGCAGGCGGCGTGGAAGCCGCGGCAGCGCCGGCTGGACCGGGATTCGTGCACCTGCGCGTGCACACGGAATATTCGATTGTGGATGGCCTGGTCCGTATCGACGACCTGGTCAAACAAGCCGTCAAGGACAAGCAGGGCGCGCTGGCGGTCACCGATCTGGCCAACCTGTTCTGCATGGTGCGCTTCTACAAGGCCGCGCGCGGCAAGGGCATCAAGCCCGTCGTCGGCGTCGACGCCTGGATCACCAATGACGAAAACCGCGACAAGCCAAGCCGCATCATGCTGTACGCGAAGAACCGCATGGGCTATCTTCAGCTGTGCGAGCTGCTGTCGCAAGCCTGGCTGACCAACACCTACAAGGGACGCGCCGAAATCCGCACCGAGTGGCTGGAAGCGCTGGCTACGCAGGAATATGCGCTGCTGCCCGGTGAGTCCGGCGCCAATGGCCTGATCGCCTTGTCCGGCGCCCATCACGGCGACATCGGCCAGGCAATTGAAAACGGCAACCTGGAACTGGCCGAGCAAAATGCCGAGAAGTGGGCCAGGATTTTCCCCGGCCATTTCTACATCGAGATCCAGCGCGCCGGCCAGCCGAACCAGGAACAGCAAGTGCGCCATTCGGTGGCGCTGGCATCCAAACTGGGTCTGCCGGTAGTGGCGACGCATCCGGTGCAGTTCATGACCCAGGAAGAATTCATCGCCCACGAAGCGCGCGTGTGTATCGCGGAAGGCGAGATGCTGGCCAACGCCAAGCGCGTGAAGCGCTTCAACGAGCAGATGCGCTTCCTGACGCAAGCCGAGATGGCGGAGCTGTTCCACGATCTGCCGGCCGCGCTGCAGAACTCCGTCGAAATCGCCAAGCGCTGCAACCTTACGCTCACGCTGGGCAAGCCGCAGCTGCCGAACTTCCCGACGCCGGGCATGACCATCGACGAATTCCTGGTGGCCGAAACCAAGAAGGGCCTGGAAGAGCGCCTGGAGCAGCTGTTCCCCGATCCGGTCAAGCGCGAGCAGGAACGTCCGCGCTACGAAGACCGCCTGAAGTTCGAGAACGACACCATCATCAAGATGAAGTTCCCGGGCTACTTCCTGATCGTTGCGGAGTTTATCCAGTGGGGCAAGAACAATGGCGTGCCGATTGGTCCGGGCCGTGGTTCCGGTGCAGGCTCGCTGGTGGCGTACGCGCTGAAGATTACCGATCTGGACCCGCTGAAATACAACCTGCTGTTCGAACGTTTCCTGAACCCGGAACGTGTCTCGATGCCCGACTTCGACATCGACTTCTGCCAGGAAAAGCGCGAACTGGTGATCCAGCACGTGAAGGATCTGTATGGCCGCGATGCGGTGTCGCAGATCGCCACCTTCGGTACCATGGCCGCGAAAGGCGCGATCCGCGACGTGGGCCGCGTGATGGACTTCGGCTACAACTTCTGCGATGGCGTGTCCAAGCTGATTCCGTTCAAGCCGGGCAAGCCGGTATCGATTGCCGAGGCGATCGAAGAAGAACCGCTGCTGAAGGAACGCCAGCAGAATGAAGAGGAAGTGAGCCAGCTGCTCGATCTGGCGCAGCAGGTGGAAGGCATCACCCGTAACATCGGCATGCACGCCGGTGGCGTTCTGATCGCGCCGGGCAAGCTGACCGACTTCTGCCCGCTGTACACCCAGTCCGGCGATACCGGCGTGGTGTCGCAGTACGATAAGGACGACGTGGAAGCCGTCGGCCTGGTGAAGTTCGACTTCCTGGGGCTGACCACGCTGACCATCCTCGACCGCGCCGTCAACTACATCAAGGATCTCGATCCGGCGATGGCGGACTTCGATCTCGCCAAGCTGCCGCTGAATGACCGCCCATCGTATGAGCTGCTGACCAAGGCGAAAACCGTCGCCGTGTTCCAGCTTGAGTCGCGCGGCATGCAGGGCATGCTGAAAGACGCGCGTCCCGACCGCTTCGAAGACATTATCGCGCTGGTGGCGCTGTACCGTCCCGGCCCGATGGACCTGATTCCGGACTTCTGTAAGCGTAAGCACGGCGAGAAGTTCGACTATCCCGATCCGCGTACCGAGGGCATCCTGTCCGAAACCTACGGCATCATGGTTTATCAGGAACAGGTTATGCAGATGGCCCAGATCATCGGCGGCTACTCGCTGGGCGGCGCGGACATGCTGCGCCGTGCAATGGGTAAGAAGAAGGCCGAAGAGATGGCCGAGCACCGCGAGATCTTCCGCAAGGGCGCGGGCGAGCGTGGCCTGACCGAAGAAAAGGCCGACGAGATCTTCGACTTGATGGAGAAGTTCGCTGGCTACGGCTTCAACAAGTCGCACGCGGCGGCGTATGCGCTGCTGTCGTATCACACCGCCTATCTGAAGCATCACCACACCGCCGCGTTCATGGCAGCCAATATGTCGCTGGCCATGGACGATACGGACAAGGTGAAGATCCTGGTCGAGGACTCCATCGAGGTCTGCGGCCTGACCATGCTGCCGCCGGATATCAACAAGTCCGACTACCGCTTCCGCCCTGACGGCGAAGCGCCTTCGGTCACCGGCAAGCCGGTCAAGAACATCCGTTACGGCCTGGGCGGCGTGAAGGGCGCGGGCGAGAATGCGATCATGGCGATCATTGCGGCACGCCAGTCCGGCGGTCCGTTCACCAGCCTGTTCGACTTCTGCAAGCGCGTCGACAAGAAGCAGATCAATCGCCGCACCATCGAAGCGCTGATCCGCTCCGGCGCCTTCGATTCCTTCGGCGTGGACCGCGCGGTGCAGTTTGCCTCCGTCGGATTCGCGATGGAGTATGCGGACCAGGAAGCCAAGTCGGCCAACCAGGTCAGCCTGTTCGGCGGCGACGATTCCGATCTGGTGGCGCCTCCGGATTATGTGCAGGCCACGGCCTGGACCGACCGCGAGAAACTGGCGGAAGAAAAAATCGCGCTGGGCTTCTACCTGTCCGGTCACATGTTCGACTCGTATTCCGGCGAAGCGCGCCGCTTCGCGCGCACCAAGCTGTCCGAACTCGAACCGTCGCGCGAGCCGCGCATGATGGCGGGCGTGATCACCGGCGTGCGTACCCAGATGACCCAGCGCGGCAAGCTGCTGATCATCACCCTGGACGACAAGACTGCCGTGGTGGAAGTCACCGTGTACAACGAGCTGTTCGAACCGAACAAGCATATGTTCAAGGAAGACGAATTCCTGTGCGTGACGGGCAAGGTTTCCGAAGACCGCTTCTCGGGCGGCCTGCGCATCACGGCGGAAAAGGTCTACGACATCACCGCCGCGCGCGTGCAGTTCGGCCGCCAGATGGGCTGGTCGCTGCCGAATGCCGTGCCGTCTGCCAAGCTGCAGGAAGTGCTGGCGGCGCATCGCGACGAGTATGGTCTGCCGATCGCCATGCGCATCAAACCGCAGGGCATCGATTGCGTGCTGCAACTGGGTGATGAATGGCGCGTGGCGCCTTCCGATGCACTGAAAATTGCACTGGAGCAGGGCCTTGGCGCACAGGAAGTTGCTGTCGAATATTAAACCTTTATGCAGGGCTAGACTCTGCGGTTAGAACCGGGTTTTCTACGGTCGCAAGTGACATAAAAGCAACCAAGTTGCCGAGGTGTTTAGGTAAGATATTTTCACCAACAACAACTGCGGCGGCTTGCCATGCTGTTCAATTCGTTCAGCTTCCTGCTGTGCTTCTTGCCGGTGACGCTGATCGTTTATTTTCTGGCGGCGCGGCGGGCACCTGATCTGGCTATCGCCTGGCTGGCGCTGGCCTCCCTGTTC
>NZ_JBFRDW010000236.1:0-8214 GCF_052113985.1 Pseudoduganella sp. RAF53_2
GCCTCACGGCGTTCGCCAACTATCTCGCCCAGCACGGCCGCGTTCCGGCATTCCTGATCGCGGACCTGGTGGAAGAAGACTTCCAGCGTCAGCTGCTGCCGCATGTCACGGGCCGCGCCGGCCGCGACCTGCTGGCGCGCCGCGTCGCGCAAGCCTTCCGCGATACGCCTTACCGGACCGCCCTGCAGCAGGGCCGGGACGAGGAAGGCCGGCGCGACGACCGCGTGCTGCTGACCGCCCTCACCAACCCTGCTCTGCTGGCCACCTGGATCGACGTCATCGAACAGCAGCAAACACCGCTGGCCGGAGTCTACTCGGCCACCCTGCTTTGGGCGGATCTGCTGGACGAACTAAGGCTGGGTTACCAGCACCTGCTGCTGGTCAGCGAACATTCGGCCGGCATGCGCCAAATCTATTTCCACGACGGCGCGCTGAAATTCTCCCGCCTGGTGCAGGCGAATGGCCAGTCCGCCGATCCGGCCATGATCGCCGCCGAAACGGCGCGCACACGGCAGTTCCTCAACAGCTCTCACTTTTTGGCGCGTGAAGAAATCCTGCACACGGTAGTGATTACGCCGGCCGAGGCGATTGAACGTTTGTCGGCCGCGTGCGCGGACCGGAGCGATCTTTACTATCACTTCGAGCCCATCGAAGCGGCCGCCGAAAAACTCGGCATGGACGATGCACCGCCCCTGGCCGACGGTCTGCTTCTGCACTGGCTGGCCGAAGAACAGCCGCCCAGCCATTATCCGCTGGGCGAAAAGGGACGCTACTTCCGCTTCTGGCAAATTCGCGTCGCGCTGTACGCATCCAGCGCAGTGGTGGGTGCTGCATGTCTGATCTGGACCGTGGCAAATCTGATCCACTATGCGGTGGCGACCTCCCACAGCAAGGACCTGGCCGTGGAAACCCGGCACTATGATCAGAGCTACGCCAGAAGCATGTCGGACATGCCGCCGGCGATGGACAAGACCATCAATATGAAGGCCGCCGTCACGATCGATCAGATGGTGGCGCGCCAGGGTCCGTGGCCACTGGCGATGATGAATATGGTGAGTGATGCGCTGGAACGCTCGCCGCAGATCCGCTTGACGCAGCTGGAGTGGCGCGCCAACGTGCCCGGCTCGCATCCGGTGACCGAAACCACCATGAACCCGATGGCCGCGACCAGCGCTGCCCTGGTGGCGCCGCAATCGTCCCTGCTGCTTGGCATTCCGAAGGCGCCGCCGCAGGTGCTGCGGCTACAGGCCGAGGTGCTGGTCGACCAGAACGAATACCGCAACGTGCTGATGGCCATGAGCCAGTTCACCAGCGAACTGGCGCGCAAGCCGCGCATGGAAGTGCAGGTCGAGCAACTGCCCTTCGACGTGCGGCCCAACGTGAAACTGAGTGGCAAAGCGGGCGCGCCTGGCGCCATGACCGAGCGCGCCAGGTTCACTCTTAACCTGGCGTGGCAGCCATGATGGCCCGATCCATCAACGCCCCCGTGCGACTCCCGATGCCCGACTGGCTGCGGGAGTTTGCACAGATCCGCAAGGCCGCCGTCACCTTCGCCGGCACAATCGGCATCGCGGCGGCCGCCGTTTTCGCCAGTTATTGGCATATGGACACCGCCCGCCAGTCCGAAGCGGCGGCGCTCGCGGCGCGCGACGCATCCCGTTCCAGGCTGGTGCACGCCGAAACGGAGAAGGCCGAGATCCGCCTCTATCAGCCGCAATTCCTCGAACTGCGGCGCCGTGGCCTGATCGGCAATGAGCGGCGGCTGGATTGGGTGGAGGCGATCCGCCAGATTCAGGAACAGCGCAAGCTGCTGCCATTGAGTTACGAGATCGAACCACAGCAGCCTTACACGCTGGAGACGCGGCTGCCCACCGGCGATTATCAGCTGCGCGGCAGCCGCATGGCGCTGCATATGGATTTGCTGCACGAGCTGGATCTGTTCCAGTTCCTGGGCGACCTGCGCCAGACCGGCACATTCACCGTGCAGGATTGCGCGATCCGCCGCGCATCCAGTGCCGGCACCACGCCGCTGGCGCCTTCGCTCAACGCCGACTGCACGCTGGACTGGCTGACGCTGATCCCCGTTGCTACCGTCACACCGCGGAGGCCAGCACCATGAAGACTGTACGCCTTCTGCCAGCGCTGCTGGTCCTGTTCATCCTGCTCCTTGCCGCCGGTGCGGCGGAGCAAGCCGGCGCCCAGACCTTCATCACCATGGGCAGGCTGTTCACCACGCCGGGTGAGCGTGCGCAACTGGATCAGTTGCGCAACAGTGGCGCGGCAATCCAGGCCGGTCCCGCCGCCGGTCCTGGCGCGCCCGGTGCATTGGGCGCCACGGCGCCGATGAACGGTACGCCGGGCGCAATGCCGGGTGCCGCCTCTTCGGGCGCCGACGCTGCGCCGGCCCCGCCGCCGGAGCCGGTCCAGCTGACGGGCATGATCCGCCGCAGCAATGGCCGCACTACGGTCTTTGTCAACGACGAGGCGCGCGAGGCGCATTCGGCAAATAACGGGAAAGCTGCGCGGGTCAGCGTGGACGGCAAAACCATCGTGCTGAAACCGGGGCAAAGCTATGATYCGGACACAGGAGCCATCCGTGAAATCGGCCAGTAGCCGCCGCCCGCCCATTCGCCAGCGCGGCGCCGCGCTGCTGTTGCTGATGGTGGTCGCCAGCGTGGCGGCAGCCAGCCTGCTCATCAGCGCATTCTCGCGCTCCAGCGTTGAGCAGATTCGCGAACGGCGCACCATCGCAACACTGGGCCGCGCCACCGATGCGCTGGTGGGCTTCGCCGCGACGCATGGCCGCTTGCCGCGTCCCGCCATCTCGGCCACGGATGGCCGCGAACGTTCCGAACCTTGCAGCGGCGAGGAGGATTGCAGCGGCTTTTTGCCCTGGGTCGATCTGGGCGTGGAAGGCGTGGACAGCTGGGGCAAGGTGCTGCGTTATGCGGTCACGCCGGTATTCACCACGCCGCCAGTCCAGCGCGTGTCCGCCATCGCCACCAAACGGGTGCAGGCACGTGATGGACAGGGCCTGTTGTTCTACACCGTGGGACAGGACCAGTGCCAGCTGGCCGCGCAGTGCGCGCCGGCCGTGGTGCTGTCGCAGGGACGCAATAATCTGGGCACGCACGCCAACGGCCTGCGTCAGGCCAATGGCACGGTGGCGAATCTGGACGAGATCGGCAATGACAGCGCCTCGATTGGCTTCATTGGCCGCGCAGCCAGTGACGACCCACGCCGTCCCGGCGGCGAGTTTGACGACCTGCTGGCCGTCGTGCCACTGCAAATCATGTACAACCGGATGGCTGCGGCCAAAACACTGCCATGAGCAAGCGCGCACAAGGCTTCACGCTGGTGGAAATGGCGATCGTGCTGGTGATTGTCGGCCTGCTGATCGGCGGCCTCGTTACGCCGCTTGGCGTGCAACTGGAGCAGCGCCGCGTGGCCGATACGCAGCGGGCGATGGAGGATGCGCGCGATGCGCTGGCCGGTTTCGCCGTGCGCAACGGCTATCTGCCCTGCCCGGCGATTTCGGCGTCCAACGGACTGGAAGACCGCGAAGGCGCGCGCTGCACCAATGAGCGGCGCATCGGTTTTCTGCCGTGGGCGACCCTCGGGCTGCCCAAACTGGATAGCTGGAACCACCTTTATCTGTACAGCGTGACGCCGGCCTTTACCGACAGCGCCAATGTGTTCCGCCTGAATACGCCGCGCGATATCACCATCGCCAGCCGCGATGCGTTGGGCAATCTGGTGTCGGCCAGCGCGAGCAATGATATTCCGGCGGTGATTCTGTCGCACGGGCATAACGGCTACGGTGGGTACAGCGACGCCGGCGTACGCATGGCCGATGCCGGGAGCGGCAATATCGACGAGAAGACCAACATGAGCCCGGACGGCCGTGCCTTTATCTCGCGCACCGCGACCGACAACGCCGCCGCACCCGGCGGGGCTTACGACGATCAAGTGGTATGGCTGTCGCCGAATATTCTCTACAACCGCATGCTCGCGGCCCAGAGGTTGCCATGAGCACCTCCCGTCACCGCACCTCGTCCGAGCCAGTATCACCGGCCGCCGACTCGTCCGAGCCAGCGGCACCGGCCGCCCGCTCGACCGGCCCGGGCGCGGCGAAACGTATCAGCCATCGTCCGTCCACGCGCGCGGCGGCGATGGCCATTGCACAGTTCACCGTGCTGGAGGCGCTGCGTAGCCGCGTCTTGTGGCTGCTATTGGCCGCGCTGGCCGGCTCTGTTGGTCTATCCGGCTTCCTGTCCGCCATCGCACTCACCGAGGCGCGCGAAACGCAGGCGGCTTTACTGGCCACGGCGCTGCGCCTGTCCGCAGTCTTCCTGCTGGCCAGCTTCGTGGTGACCAGCATGTCCCGCGAAGCGCAGGACAAAGGTACGGAGTTGCTGCTGGCCTTGCCGCTCCCGCGCACGGCCTGGCTGGCTGGCAAACTGCTTGGCTTTGGTGCGCTCGCCCTGCTACCCGCTGCGCTGTTCGGCGGCCTGCTCGCGTTCTTTGCCGCACCGGCGCAGGCCGCACTGTGGTCCGCATCACTACTCTGCGAGCTGTGGATCGTCGCCGAGTTTGCGGTTTTTTGCACCATGACGATGAGCCGTCCCTTGCCGGCACTGGCTGTAGTGACGGGCTTTTACATCCTGTCGCGCAGCCTGGGGGCGCTGCAACTGCTGGGACATGCGCCCAGCGGCGCCGACAGCACGCGGCATGCCATCACCTCCGCGATCGACGCCATCGCCATGCTGCTGCCGCGCCTCGATCAGTTCACGCAGACAGGATGGCTGCTTTATGCGACCGGCAGCGTTGCGACGCTCGCCCACATCGCCGTGCAGACCGCCATCTACCTGGCGCTGCTCGCCGCCGCCACCGCATTCGACCTGCACCGCAAGGACTTCTGATGCGCCGACCTTTGCCCTCCTCGACGCCGCCACAGGCCCCCGCCGCGCCGCGCGTAACCGGCGCACGCCAGCCGCGCGTACCACGGGCCGTTGCGGCGGTGTTGCTGCTTGCGCTGGGAGCGCAGATTGCCTGGCGCTGGACCGGCGCTGCGGCGGGAGCGGATGCACGCGACCTGCCGGAAGCGCCGTCCGCAGCTGCGTTAAGACTGGCAAGCCTTGGCGAGCCGGAAGCGGCGTCGAAGGTGGCGATGCTTTACCTGCAGGCCTACGATGATCCGAACGTGCATTGGCGCGAGATGGATTACGGCCATCTGCGCGACTGGCTCGCACGCGCGCTGGACCTCGCCCCGCGCAGCCAATACCCTCTGCTGGCCGCGTCGGAACTGTACACCGCCGTACAGGACCCGCCGCGTGTGCAGACAATGCTCGACTTTGTACACGACCGCTTCAAGGAAGATCCAAACCGGCGCTGGCCCTGGCTCGCGCATGCCGCCCTGATCGCGCAGCATCGTCTGCACGATCCACAACAAGCGCAGCGCTACGCGGCCGAATTGCGCGCGCAGGCAAGCGAAGCGCCGCAATGGGCGCGTGAGCTGCAGCCGCTGCTGGCAGGCACAGAATTGCAAGCCACTCGCCGCCTTGCCGGCGCGATGCTCACCACGGGCCAGATCACCGATGCCAGCGAGTTGCGCCTTCTGGAGCGCAGATTGCAAGCCACGGAAACGCGCGCCACCCCGCCTGACGCAGCGCTAAGATAATGCATCCACGAAAGGAAAAACCCATGTCCCAACGCGGCYTTACCCTTGTTGAAATCGCCATCGTCCTTGTCATCATCGGCCTGCTGCTGGGCGGGGTGCTGAAAGGACAGAGCCTGATCGACAGCGCGAAAGTCAAGAATGTGATTCAGCAGTCGCAGTCGCTGCAGGCTGCCGTCAACGCCTATCAGGACCGCTTCCGCGCCCTGCCTGGTGACGACATCATGGCTACCACCCATGTTCCCGGCGCGACGGGCAACGGCAATGGCGACGGCCAGATCACCGAATACCAGCTGGCGCCCCAGCACCTCGCGCTGGCAGGCCTGATCACCGGCTCCTACAACGGCACCACGGACTTCATGACCAGCGCCCAGGGCGGCGCCGTCTACATCTACAACGACGTGGTGGGTGGACGCGGCGGCAATGGCATCCGCTTCGACAACCTGCCCGACACCTTCTCCGAGCAGATCGACTCGAAACTGGACGACGGCAAGCCGGACACCGGCTCGGTGCGCGCCACCGGCCCTTACACCAACAACGGCAGCATCATCACGCGCACCGCCATCTTCTTCTAGTCTTCAACAAAGGCCTTCAGACGCGCCAGCGCCGCATCCCACTGCGCCGACACGTGATCGAGATAGGCACGTGCATCGGCAATCGGCTGCGGATCGAGCGCGAAGCGGCTTTCGCGCCCCGCACGCTGGCTGCGGACGATGCCCGCGCCTTCCAGCACCGCCAAATGTTTGGTGATCGCCTGCCGCGTCAGGGACGACCCGGCCGTCAGCTCCGAAATACTCTGCGGCTCGCCGTCCGATAAGCGGCCGACGAGCCACAGGCGCGTGGGATCTCCCAGCGCCGAGAACACCGGCGCCTGGACCTGCGCCGCACGTTCAAGGGTGCGCAGCGACATAGTCCGCGATGTTTTGCATTTGCTGGGTCCAGCCGCCATCGTTCATGCGGAAAGCTTCCGCGCGGCGATGCTCCGGCACCTTGTCGAAGCCCGATTCGGTGAGGGTCAGCAGCGTGCCGCCATCGAGARCCTTCAGCCGGAACTCAACCAGGGTTGGCTCCTCCTTCGAATAATCCACCTTCTGGTCGATGCCATACGGATGCCAGCTGAACGAGAACAAGGACTCCGGCACGATTTCCTTCACGGTCGCGGTCCAGCGAACATGCTCATAGCCTGGATGCGTGATATGGCCCGTGCTGGGCTGACCCGGTGCGAAAGGCTGGTCCAGCTTCACGCGGAACCATTCGCCAAATTCCTCGTGATTGGTGAGCGCGCGCCACACGCGGGAAACCGGCGCCTTCAAGGTGATTTGCTTTTCGATACGATCAGTCATGGGTTCATCCTCCTTGCCCGGCATGGTAGAACACGCACGATCGAAATGCAACCATTGGGTTGCATAAATATCTGGTACGCTAAAAAAATGAATACTCCCAATCAATCCCGCCGCCGCATCTTCGTGATGCGGCACGGCAGCGTTACCTATTTCGACGCCACCGGCAAACCCTTCCTGCCAGAAAGCGTGCCACTCAACGAAGCGGGCCGCGTGCAAGCCAGCGCCGCCGGCCAGGAATTCGCGCGCCAGCAGCTAAGGTTTGACCGTGTGATCGTTTCCGGCCTGCCACGTACCGTCGAAACGGCCCGGCGCGCGCTGGCCGAAACCGGGCAGCAGATCGAATTGGAAATCTGGCCGGAGCTCGAGGAAATCCGCGGCGGCCGCCTGTCCGCCATTCCCGATGAGCAGATCCAGGCCGCCTTCACCGGCGCCTTCGAAGGCGTGGTGGCGGAGGACAAACGCTTCCTCGGCGGCGAATCCGTGGGCGAGCTGATGGACCGCGTACACCCGGCCCTGGCCAGGCTGCGCGCCGACGAAAACTGGGACACGGTACTGCTGGTGCTGCACGGCGGCGTCAACCGCGCCATCCTGTCTTACGCCCTGACCGGCGGCCAGCGCACTTTCTTCGGCGGCATGTCGCAGACGGCGGGCTGCATCAACGCGCTAGACGTCGGCGCAGCGGAACAGGATTGGGTACTGCGTTTCTCCAACTATTCCCCTCCAGCGCCCCTGCAGACCGAAACACGCACCACCACCATGGAACAGCTGCTGGCCGAATACATGAAGTTCCGCGTCACTTTTCAGCAAAACAAATAGCACGCCCGTTCTTTTCTGGTGTACGATAGCCGCTCAACAAGGAGACGCTATGTTCGAGGAATTCATGGGAACGAAGGCCGTTTCGGAGCGCCACCGCTTTGACACGGCCGCGCTGGACGCCTATTTGCGCCAGCACGTGGAAGGCTATCCGCACGGCGAACTGACGGTGGAACAGTTCAAGGGCGGCCAATCCAATCCGACCTTCAAGCTGACCATTGGCGGCCAGAGCTACGTGCTGCGCACCAAGCCTGCCCCTGCCGACAAGCTGCTGCCGTCGGCCCATGCCATCGACCGCGAATTCCGCGTGATGGACGCCTTGAACAAAGCCGGCTTCCCCGCCGCCCGCCAATACTGCCTGTGCATCGACGAATCGGTAAT